>NZ_JBFGZY010000001.1:0-107544 GCF_041586535.1 Psychromonas sp.
ATAATGCGGCTATTAATATTCACAATGAAGGGCTAAGACTACTCGCTTAAAAATTCGTGGCGGCAGGTAGTGCCGACACGTTAAACGCTTGTAAGAGGTTTTAGAAGACTAACGCAACTTAATGTTGCAATGCCTAAACCATTGACGACAAGAATCACCTTGCTTTAGCTGGGTGAGCTTCAACTGCTTATTGTTTTATAAAGGTTTCTTGCATCTTAACATGTAGTTAACATTAACATTGCCGGTTATCATAAACTTATCCTGCAGCGGGGAAAATTCAACACCGCACAAATCTTCGCAGTTTAATGCAGTATTATCAATGGCCGCTAATAACTGCGAAGGGCGGATAAATTTTTCATACTCATGGGTGCCCTTAGGTACCCACTGCAGCAAATGTTCGGCACCGACAATCATCAGCAAATATGCTTTCAGGGTTTTGTTAATAGTCGAAAAATAAACCGTGCCACCCGGTTTGACCAAATCGCAACAGGCTTGCACAATCGATGCAGGATCCGGAACGTGCTCTAACATCTCCATACAAGTTACCAGATCAAACTGACCCGCATGCTGGAGGGCAAACTCTTCCGCCGTTATTTTCTGATATTGTACTTTTGTCTGCGTCTCGAATGCGTGTAATTGAGCAATTTGTAAAGAAGCATGCGCCATGTCTATACCGATCACATCAGCACCTTGTTTTGCCATACTTTCCGCAAGAATACCGCCGCCACAACCGACATCAACAACAGATTTGGCAAATAAACCGTCAACACCCTGCTCTATATAGCGTAAACGCGTCGGATTAAGCATGTGTAACGGTTTAAAATCACCTTCTAAATCCCACCATTGTTCAGCCATTGCTGAGAATTTTTCAATTTCTTTTGCATCGACATTATGTGCAGTTGTACTTTTATTGACTGGCATGCATTTTTACCCGATTTTTGTAGATGAGGCATTATAACGGCTAAAAAAGATAAAACAATTCAGTGAAGTAGAAGTCGAGAATTAGCATAATGCCTATAAAATGCAGCCATTATCTGTATTGAAGCATCTCCTGCAGGAGGATATGCAAAACCGGTTCTGATATTAATAGGCGATTCAGCAAAATTAATTGCAGGTAACGCTTGCTTTATTACATTTGCACGCTGTCAATATGGACAGGGTCGTTAAATAACAAAAATTAGCCCCTTACAGGGGATTTAGTTAATTATTTTTTTGTATGAAAAAACACCACAAATGGCGTGATACGGTTTATTTGTGCCATAGATTAATTCTAAGCGCATATTAACTGAAAAATGCCGTTGAATTTATCTCTTCATCAATAATATGTGTTAGAATGCTTAACTCACAAAAATTCAACCAATATACTAATAAAATAAGGATTTAGGCCTCTATGAGCGAATTTGCATCAGACGTTTCTCCGATTAACATTGAAGATGAATTAAAGAACTCTTATCTTGAATATGCAATGAGCGTAATTGTAGGGCGAGCTTTGCCGGACGTACGCGATGGTCTTAAACCTGTTCATCGCCGTGTTTTATTTGCCATGAATGTATTACGTAATGACTGGAATAAACCTTACAAAAAATCGGCACGTATTGTCGGTGATGTTATCGGTAAATACCACCCGCACGGTGATACTGCCGTATATGATACTATCGTTCGTATGGCACAGGATTTCTCCTTACGTTATATGCTGGTTGATGGCCAGGGTAACTTTGGTTCGGTCGATGGAGATAGCGCGGCTGCAATGCGTTATACGGAAATTCGTATGCAGAAACTTGCACATGAATTATTAGCTGACTTAGATAAAGAAACTGTTGATTTTGTACCTAACTATGACGGTACCGAGCAGATCCCTGAAGTTATGCCGACCAAAATCCCTAACCTGTTAATTAACGGGACATCGGGTATTGCAGTAGGTATGGCAACCAATATTCCCCCGCATAATCTGGGCGAAGTGATCGACGGTTGTTTGGCATTAATTAACAATGCAGATATTACTATTGATGAGTTAATCGAGTTTATTCCCGGACCTGATTTCCCGACAGCCGCTATTATCAATGGCCGTAAAGGTATTATTGATGCTTACCACACCGGTCGAGGCAAAATAAAGGTACGCGCTAAGGCTGAGATCGAAGTTAATGAAAAAAGCGGTCGTGAAACGATTGTGGTGCATGAACTGCCTTATCAGGTCAATAAAGCACGTTTAATTGAAAAAATTGCCGAATTTGTAAAAGATAAAAAAATAGAAGGGATCAGCGCATTACGTGATGAGTCGGATAAAGACGGCATGCGTATGGTGATCGAAGTTAAGCGTGGCGAAGTGGGCGAAGTGGTTTTAAACAACCTTTACGCACAAACACAGATGCAGGTGACCTTCGGTATTAATGCCGTAGCCCTTGACCACGGCCAGCCAAAGCTGTTTAACCTGAAAGAGATGCTCGAAGCGTTTGTTTTACACCGCCGTGAAGTGGTTACCCGTCGTACTGTATTTGAACTGAAAAAAGCCCGTGAACGTGCCCATATTCTGGAAGGTCTGGCTATCTCCTTAGCTAACATCGAACCCATTATTGAATTGATTCGCCATTCAGCAACACCCGGTGAAGCTAAAATCGCTTTACAGGCGCGTGGCTGGGATCTTGGACACGTTGCCCCGATGCTTGAAGCAGCCGGTGTCGATGCTGCACGTCCCGATGGCTTGGCGATTGAATTCGGTGTGCGTGATAATCAGTACTATATGACCGAGGTGCAGGCGCAGGCTATTCTGGATTTACGCTTACAAAAATTAACCGGTCTTGAGCATGAAAAAATATTAAGTGAATATAAAGAACTGCTTGATATTATTGCCGCATTATTATTCATCTTAGAAAGCCCGGCACGTTTGATGGAAGTTATCCGTGAAGAGTTAGAAGAGATCAAAGCCAACTTTGCCGATCCCCGCCGTACAGAAATTACCGCCAGTGAAACTGATCTGTGTATGGAAGACTTGATTTCTGAAGAAGATGTGGTAGTGACACTTTCCCATGAAGGTTACGTTAAATACCAGCCGTTAAGCGATTACGAAGCACAGCGTCGTGGCGGTAAAGGTAAAGCAGCCACTAAGATGAAAGATGAAGATTTCATTGAAAAACTGCTGGTGGCCAGTACCCATGATACTATTTTATGTTTCTCTACCCGCGGCCGCTTATACTGGCTGAAAGTATTCCAGTTGCCATTGGCATCACGTCAGGCACGTGGTCGTCCTATTGTTAATATTCTACCCCTTGAAGAGGGCGAACGTATTACCGCTATTTTACCGGTACGTGAATATGCCGATGATAAATTTGTGTTTATGGCGACAGCAAACGGTACGGTGAAGAAAACTGCATTAAGTGCTTATAGTCGTCCACGCGCAAGTGGTCTGATTGCGATTAACTTAAATGAAGATAATGAGTTGATCGGTGTTGATATCACCGACGGCTCAAACGAAATCATGATCTTCTCCGATGCCGGTAAAGTGGTGCGCTTTAAAGAAGCGGAAGAAATACCCGCTGTTGATGAAGATGGTCAGCCGATACTGGATGAAAATGGCGAACAGGAGATCAAGTTTAAAGGTGTCCGTCCAATGGGACGTACGGCGACGGGTGTACGTGGTATTAAACTCAAAGACGGTGAAAAAGTCGTTTCTCTGATTGTGCCTAATGAAACCGGGCATATCTTAACCACCACTGAAAATGGTTATGGTAAACGTACTCCTCTTGCTGATTACGCGCCTAAGAGCCGCGCTACCCAGGGTGTTATCTCAATAAAAGTGAGTGCACGTAACGGTAAAGTGGTTGGTGCTGTGCAGGTTGATGAAAACGATGAAATCATGCTTATCTCCAATAAGGGCACTTTAGTACGTACCCGCGTCAGTGAGGTTTCTGTGGTTGGACGTAATACTCAGGGGGTTACCTTGATCCGTACCGCAGAAGATGAAAAAATCGTTGCTCTGCAGCGTATTGATGAAATAAAAGATGAGCCCGTCTATGAAGAGGGTGAAGCAATGGTCGAGGAAAGTTCCGAGTCTACTGCTGAAACATCTGCTGATGATTCAACGGAAGCATAACGATTAGTTCTGCTTTATTAATAAAAAAACGGCTTTTGCCGTTTTTTTGTTTCTCCAGACGAATAATTGTCATGGTTAACTGACCTGATCTTTGGATAAGCGACATTCCTCAACACCGTTATTTTCGCCTCTCTCTACGTTAAGTTTGCTTGAAATAGCTGAGTATTACTTCACAAACTTGCCTTGATAGGGACGAAAACCCCGGCATTGAGCGCTACCTGAGCTAAAAAAGAGAAATTCATCAATTATAATGCCCATTATCCAGAGTTCAGGTTAACTAGCTGTTTCTTCATCTTTAAATTAATGCTAGTTTTATGACCCCAGAAAATCTAATTCACTTAATTGATATCCTAGAAGAAGAAAATAAATGAGCAAAATATTTAATTTCTGCGCAGGCCCGGCCATGCTACCTGAAGCAGTAATGCAAAAAGCACAACAAGAGTTTTGTAACTGGCAGGGGTCTGGCGTTTCGGTGATGGAAGTCAGCCACCGCAGCCCGGAATATATTGAGATGGCTGCACAGGCAGAACAGGATCTGCGTGATTTATTAGCAGTACCTGATAATTATAAAGTGCTGTTTTGTCATGGTGGTGGGCGCGGACAGTTCGCAGCTGTGCCGTTAAACCTGCTGGATAGTAAAGTTGATGTGGATTATTTACTGACCGGACAGTGGTCAAAGTCAGCGGTTGATGAAGCAAAAAAACACGCCCGCGTGACGGAAACCAATATCCTGATTAAAACCGCGGATGGCAAAATAGGTGTGAAACCCTGCGCGGAGTGGAAAGTGAATGCAGGTGCTGCCTATGTTCACTATTGTCCCAATGAAACCATTGAAGGTATCGAAATTTTTGAAACACCTGAAACCGGTGTGGTGCCATTAGTTGCGGATATGAGTTCAACGATCTTATCGCGTCCGATTGATGTTTCTAAATTCGGCGTTATCTATGCCGGGGCGCAGAAAAATATCGGTCCGTCAGGTTTGGCGATTGTTATTGTGCGTGAAGATTTAATTGGTAAAGCCCGTCAAGCTATCCCTTCTATCTTTGATTATAAAGTGCAGGCTGATGCTGATTCAATGTATAACACGCCGCCAACCTATGCCTGGTATTTAGCGGGTTTAGTCTTTAAATGGCTAAAAGAGCAGGGCGGCTTAGTGGAGATGGAAAAGAAAAATATCGCTAAAGCAGAATTATTATATAACTTTATCGATCAGTCTGATTTCTATCGCAATAATGTTGATAAATCAGTGCGCAGCCGGATGAATATCCCTTTCCAGCTTGCTGACGATGGCCTCAATGAAGCATTTTTAAGCGAGTCAAAAGCAGCCGGATTATTGACACTAAAAGGTCATAAACTAGTGGGTGGCATGCGTGCCAGTATCTACAATGCGATGCCGATTGAAGGTGTTCAGGCTCTGGTTGATTTTATGGCAGCATTTGAAGCCAAATATGCGTAATCAGACGGGCCGGGAAGAGAGATACGCTACTCGGCCAGACTGCATCACTTTCCAAATGGATTGAATATAAAAATAGTTTTACATGCTTGTGGACTTGGCTCGGGTAATAACAAATTGTAGGGAAATTATTATCTTTTCTTGAATCACTTGGGGCGCGGACTTCAGTCCGCATCTTTTGATTTTGTTTAGATCAACAGCCCCTAACAATGCGGACTGAAACAGTAACATATTATTTTTTAGACAAAAAATAAGTTATTACACTTAACCTGAGTTATCTACCTAAGCATATCGTTTAATACAAATTACTATCTGAAATTAAGGATAAAAGATGAGCTGTGATTTTTTAAAGCTTGCTAATACCGGAGTACAAAAACTGCACCCCTATCAGGCAGGAAAGCCAACGTCAGAATTAGAGCGTGAATTGGGCATTAGCAATATTGTTAAACTGGCTTCCAATGAGAATCCCTTAGGCCTTAGTGCAAAAGTCAAAGCTGCACTGCAAAAAGAACTGGCTGAGTTAACCCGCTACCCTGATGCAAATGGCTTTTACCTGAAGCAGGCTCTCGCAGATAAATATCAGATAAACTTAAATCAGGTGACTCTTGGTAATGGCTCAAATGATCTGCTTGAACTGGTTGCGCGTGCTTTTGTTAATCCGGAAAATGAAGTCATCTTCGCACAGTTTGCTTTTGTTGTTTATCCGATTGTGACACAAGCCATTGGCGCTAAGGCGGTTGTTGTACCGGCTAAAGATTACGGTCATGATTTAGACGCAATGGCGGCGGTCATCAGCCCTGCCACAAAACTTATTTTTATCGCCAATCCCAATAACCCGACGGGGACTTTTTTAGAGGCGGACGAAATTAGCGCTTTTCTGAGCAGGGTACCCGAAGATGTGCTGGTGGTATTGGATGAAGCCTATTTTGAATATGCCGCGCAGGATCGCCGCGGTAATGCGATTGCTTTAATTGAACAGTTTCCCAACCTAATTGTTACCCGTACTTTCTCAAAAGCTTACGGTCTCGCCGGGTTACGTGTCGGTTACAGCGTTTCAAACCCGCAAATTGCAGATATTCTTAACCGCGTTCGCCAACCCTTTAACTGCAACGCCTTAGCGCTTAAGGCGGCAGAAACGGTTCTTCAGGATCAAGATTATCTGCAGGAAAGCGTGCTGTTAAATAATCAGGGCATGGCGGATTTAACTGCATTCTTGAGCGAATACGGATTGCAGTATATCCCTTCAATGGGTAACTTTATTACCGTCAATGTAGGGCAGTCCGGAGATCTTGTATATCAGGATTTATTGCAGGAAGGGGTGATTGTCCGTCCGATAGGCGGATATGGTTTACCTGAGCATCTGCGTATCAGTATTGGTAGCCATGCAGAAAATCAACGTTTTAAACAAGCCTTAGTTAAAGTGCTTAAGCTGGATAAAAAATAGAGGATAAGATGGAACAATTATTATTACAACCAATCGCTAAGGTAGACGGTGAAATTAACCTGCCGGGCTCTAAAAGCCTTTCTAATCGCGCGCTTTTATTAGCCGCTTTAGCCAAAGGTACAACGACACTGACCAATTTACTGGACAGTGATGATATTCGCCATATGCTTAACGCGTTAAAAAAACTCGGTGTAAATTATCAGCTTGCAGATGATAAAAAACAGTGTGTGGTAGAAGGATTAGGACGCCCCTTTAATAGTGCTGAATTAGGTCAGCTTGAGCTCTTTTTAGGCAATGCGGGTACCGCGATGCGTCCGTTGTGTGCAGCTCTGTGTCTCGGACAGAGGGAATATCTGCTGACCGGTGAGCCGCGCATGTTTGAGCGTCCGATTGGCAGCTTAGTAGACGCATTACAGCAGGCCGGCGCTGATATTACTTATCTTGGTAATGAAAACTATCCGCCGCTTAAAATCAAAGGCACCGGACTTAAAGGCGGTAATATCAAAATTGACGGTAGTGTTTCAAGTCAATTTCTGACCGCCTTTTTAATGGCGGCTCCAATGGCCTCTGAAGATACGGAAATTGAGATAGTCGGTGAATTGGTCTCCAAGCCTTACATTAAAATTACCCTGCAAATTATGCATGACTTTGGTATTGATGTTGAAAATGAGAACGGCAACTTCCAGCGTTTTGTGATTAAAGGCGGACAGACCTACAGCGCACCGGGTTCTTATCTGGTTGAAGGCGACGCATCATCTGCTTCTTACTTTTTAGCAGCAGGGGCGATTGCCGGCGGCAGCATTAAAGTAACGGGTATCGGCAAAAAATCGGTTCAGGGTGATATTCAATTTGCCGATGCCTTGGAAGCGATGGGCGCAAAAATAGAGTGGGGCGATGATTATATTAAAGCCAGCAAAGGGCAGTTAAAAGCGATTGATATGGATATGAATCATATTCCTGATGCCGCAATGACTATTGCCGTGGCAGCTCTGTTTGCCGAGGGAACTACGGTGATTCGCAACGTTTATAACTGGCGGGTAAAAGAAACCGATCGTTTATATGCGATGGCGACTGAATTGCGTAAAGTCGGCGCTAATGTGGTAGAGGGACATGATTTTATTGAAGTGACTGCACCGGAAAAAATAATCCATGCAGAAATCGATACCTATGATGATCACCGCATCGCGATGTGCTTCTCACTGGTGGCATTAAGCGGTACGCCGGTAACAATTAACGACCCTAAATGTACCTCAAAAACTTTTCCTGATTATTTTGAGAAGTTAGCTTCCGTCACCTGCTAACTTATTATAATCGCTAATTAAAAAGCCCTGCACTGCAGGGCTTTTTTGTTTGCCCAGCAAAGCTGGCAAACCCGCTCACTTGCAAGATAGTGGAGTTCGCCCTGATTGAGGGGAAGATAATCCGAATGGCAAGCACCAAATTGCAGGACAGCCAAATCTTTTTGGCGCTCTAGTGGTGACTGCTTTAGTTTTTTATTAACACTGAATTTTCAAAGGATTGGGTGTCCTTCATTTTTCCATCCGACCCGGTTATTCCTGCTGACTGAAAAATTTATTCTTTTTCCTGCGTTGCATCGATTTCAGTGCGTGGATCCATTTCATAAGCGGCAGGACCTGCCATATCAGTGACAGTACGGAACTCTTCTTTTGTTTCTAAATTAGCCGGTGATACGTGACTACGTCTTCTGAATAATACGATAATAAAAAATAAAATAAGACATGCGCCGGTAAAAGCATACAGGCCATCGGCACCGATTAACCCCATCGAGACTGATGCCAACGGAGCGCCAATTGAGGAGGATAGGCCCAGGGTGATTAACATCGCGCTGCTTATTTCAACAAATTCATCTGATGTCGCATTATCGTTCGCATGTGCCAGACAGATCGCGTATAGCGTCATGCAGGTTCCTCCCCAGAAAAACGCGGAAATGGTTGCCGGCCAGCCTGCAAATGTTGTTACATAGTAGGGCAGACAAACGAATAATAAGGACACTGCAGAACCGACCAACGCCATATACATGAGTACACTTCGTCTATCAAACTTATCAGAAATTCTGCCTAGTGGCAGCTGAAAACATGCACCTCCAAGCACAGTCGCGGATAAAAATATGCCCAACTGAGTGCTGTCAAAACTATTATCTTTTGCATAGATCGGTGCTAAAGACCAAAATGCGCCTGTCACTAAACCACCAACAACTGCGCCAATTAGTGCGATGTGTGAATGTTGCCATACCTTGGAAAAATTTATTTTTACTTGATGAACGGCAGCAGGTGCGGCAGATCGGGTGAGTGAGACTGGTATGATCGCAATTGATATTAATATTGCAGCTAAACTAAATAGCACTGCGTCTTGCTCGCTACCCAAATTGAACAGTTGCTGCCCACACATAACCATTACTAAATTTAAAGTCGTATAAATGGAGAGTATCGAACCTCGATTTTGTGCGTTTGCGTTGCCATTCAACCAGCTTTCGATGATCATATACAGGCCTGAAATGGCGAAACCTATTAAGAACCTCAGTAGCAGCCAGCCATAAAACTGAGGCAATAGGGGGAAGATTAAGATCACAACAGAATAAGATGTCGCCAGTACTGCAAAGCTGCGAATATGACCCACTCTTTTCAACATCAAAGGTGTTGCTAAGCACCCAGATACAAACCCTAAAAAATAGGCAGAGCCTGTTAATGCTACTTGAGTGTCGGAAAATCCGGCTGCGCTGGCTGCTATGGGTAATAAGGTCAGTAACAGTCCGTGGCCAATTAATAAAAATGCATCAGAAATGAGTAATGAGGAAATAGGGATTAATGCGTTTATCATATAACTCCAATAGGATTTGCTCATGATACGGTCTTTCTGACACCCTCATTATCGCTATCCCAAAATTGCTTGAATGTAGCCCTGACTTTATTGCTGTAAGTGTGAATTATATGTTAGGACGTTTTTGGCTTTCAATTTTTGCTCTGAACTTTTGGCTTTGCACTGTGTGTTGCCTGCCTACTTGATTACTACACCTTAGTGTCTAAATGCCATCATAAATGGAAGAAGTGTATAAATTAAATACCGGCTTTTTCTAAAAAGTCACAGACTAGATAATTTCATGGAAGAATTATGCCAAATATAAATTATATGTTTTATCTATATTAATCATCGTGTTACTGGATTTGGAATCAAATAGGCTGATATTTTAGCACCAATTTGGTGTGAATTTTACAAAAGCGCACTTTTTGGCACATAAATTCAATGGGTCATGCAAGAGGCCTTTCATTTTGCATTATTTCATTACTTAACCTCAACCCTGGATAGTGGGCATTATAATAGATGAAGTTATCTTTATTGACTCAGGTAGGGCTCAATGCCGGAATTTTCGTTCCTTTCTGCGTTAAATCATCTCCCAATAGCCAGCTATTGCTTCGATGATTTGCCTTGAACTACACAAAACTAACAGCACTGTATAATGTAAATCTTTAATATTTTGATATTAAAGGGAATTTCGATTCCATTATCCAGAGTTGAGGTTAAGTAATGATATGAATATAAGAAGCTGATTCTTTATAACGATTTTTATAAAAAACGTTGGTCGAGTAACGCAGTAAACATTAATCATGAGGCGGATTTTAAATGCAGCGGGCACTAACAGATGTAATCAACTTCGAACAAAACCCTTTAGATAGTGATAGCTTTCGTCGCAAATACAAGCAAACGTTAGACGAAAACGGAGTGTTGGTTATAGGTGATTTTTTAAAGCCATCGATCATTTCATCTCTTCTGCGCGAAGGTGAAGAAAACCAACATCTGGCCTATTACGCGGCCAATATGCATAATATTTATCTCACTGAATCTGATCCGCAATATTCACAAGCGCATCCTCGAAATCGTCAGGTTTCATCATCAAAAGGTTGTATTACAAAGGATCAGATCCCCTCGGGCTCTGCTTTACACACGTTATATGATGCGCCTGAGTTTCGTGAGTTTTTATGTGCGCTGCTCGATCAACAAGCGCTATATGAATACGCAGAGCCATTGTCATCAATCAATCTTCACTATGCTAATGAAGGGCTGGAGTTAGGCTGGCATTTTGACAATTCCTCTTTCGCTATCACCTTAATGATACAGAGCCCTGAAAATGGAGGTGTATTTGAGTATGTGAAGGATGTGCGTGATGCCGATAGTGGCGATATGAACTACAGGCTTTCTGAGAAAATTCTCGATGGTGAGGTCGAAACAAAAACATTAGCAATGGACACCGGCGCACTCGTCTTATTTCGAGGTCGTAACGCGATGCACAGAGTCACTCCGGTAATGAATAGTCGTACCCGTATGTTGGCGGTACTTGCCTACAACACCCTGCCAGGTATATCGCTTTCAGAGTCGGCGCGTATGACTTTTTTCGGACGGTTAGGGTAAGCAGTGCGGAACACCGGCTGCTGGCATACAGGAAAATAACCCGGGCAACTGCATATTGGCATTATTTACCGAAAAACTTCTTCATCATACCGATCGCACCATCGAGCCCGCCGACTGATTCGATTATTGAACCGCCGCTACTTGCCTGATCTATCATTCGAGGTATTGCGTCGCGTAGGCCTCCGACTGCTTCTGACTCATTCAATCCAAGCTCTGAAGCGAAGCTAGCAATTTTACCAGAACCGAATAAATCAATAATATTGCTCACACTCATTTCCGCATTATCGCCATTTCCCAGAAAGGACGCTGCCATCTCCGCCATACCGCCGCCCTGCATTTTATTCAGTAAGGAACCGATATCCAGTCCGCCATCTGCGTCAACTCCTATCAGATTGGACAATGCATTTGAAATCATATCTAAATTAAGTCCGCTACCCGCGTCACCACTCATTTTACTGTTGCTAAATGCTGTGGCGCCCATTTTTAAAAGACTGGCCATATCCATATTAATCTCCTATCTGATTGAACCTGTCCTGAATAAATTCGAGTTAATATTAGTGCATAGTTTAAGACTTCGCTGACAATTTAATAAAGAAAGGATAGTGCGTAAGCGTTGCTCAGGTGCAGTTAAGCGAAGAACTCAGTTTTTTCAAGAGAGCTTATTTAATCATCAACGGTTTTGATCACTTGATTATGGGGAGTACCAGTGCCAATCGTCACGTTTTTACTCAATGACTGCAGAACATATTGATAAATAAACGCGATACAGCTAGTGTGAATCTTAAATAAGATCACTGTTAGGCTGGCGTGCTCAGTGCCATCCTATATAGCTGATTATTATCGTACTATTTGGCCCTCACTACCTTGGAAAAGCATATGAAGCATGATGAGATTCCGGAGAATCATTCTGATCCGTTATTAAAAATATTACATAGGGCGATAAGAGTAGCGATAAAAATACTCGCCGTGTTGATGGTACTGGTCATATTCTGGAGTGTTGTCGATGTTATCTATGTTATATATCTTAAGCTTAAGTCTCCTCCCTATTTCATGCTTAAAATCGAAGATATACTGCAGACTTTTGGTGCCTTTATGGTAGTACTGATAGCGGTTGAAATTTTTACTAATATTCGTTTGTACCTTGGCTCTAATATTATTCCGGTAGAACTGGTTATTGCCACTGCTCTGATGGCGGTTGCCCGTAAGGTTATTGTATTGGATCTTAAACTGGTGAGTTCAGAACAGATCGTCGGTATTGCCTTGGTGATAATTGCATTGGGGATCTCTTACTGGCTGGTCAAGCACACTAACAGGGGGGATTAGAGGTTTGCAAGATTACCCGTAACATCATAAGACGGCAGCGCTTTTCTGGCCTGGAATCTGCGTTGCCATCAGCATCAGGGGAAAAATAAAAGGGATAAAAAACATCAACTATAAAGCGCCTGAGGATAAGGCCGCAGATTTCAGGGAGGATAAAAATGAATCAAAAAACCGATTTATTGGCAAGTTTGTTTGCGGGTTTGGTAATGTTGGGAGTCATTACTGTTATTTCAGTAACTTCTTTTTCAAATCCGGGAACCCCGGCGGGTCACGAAGGTTATGTGTATGAAGATCCGCGTATATTTGGCTCCGGCGGCTATCGCGGTGTATTAACCGGGCCAAGTAATTTCGGAGTGTCTTTATGGCGAAATAAAGTGATTAACATTGATGTCAGGCCCAATACCTACACGGAAAACTTTCAAATTCTCGCTAAAGACGATTTAAACATCAGTTTTAATTTTCATGCAGTTATTTCCATCAAACCCAAGACAATAAAGCGTGTGGTGGAACAGTTTGGCGGAGAAAAATGGTTTCAGCGATTTGTCAGGGAGCCATTTAGAACTTACGTTCGTAACTCCGTGCAGAAGTATAATAGTGGTGCTCTTAAAGAAAACCGTGATGCAATAGCGGCAGAGGTAAAAACTAAACTCAATGAGTATTTAGCAGACTCTCCTTTTAATTTGAAAAGTGTGGTGGTCGGGAATATTAATTACCCGGCGATAGTGGCTACAGCCGTAGAGAAAAAGCTGGCGGCACAGCAGTTACTTTCTGAAAAATCCACTCAAAAAGAGATAGCCCGCCAGGATGCCGCAATCAGGGTTGAAGAAGCGAAAGGTATCGCGGAAGCTCAAAAAATAATTAACGCCACACTGACGGCAAATTATCTTCAGCATGAGGCAATTAATGCGCAACTTGTCATGGCAAAATCACCCAATCATACCACTGTTTATATTCCCGTCGGTACAAACGGCATTCCTCTGGTGAAAGGGACAGATTAGAACAACTGGATGAGCGCTTTATTTGTTGCTGTGCGGCAATACTGGTAGCACTGTAATCGCTTAGCAGGGTGAATGGAAAAAATATTATGGATTTCATTGATCAGGCAGAGCGATTGTTCGGCAACGAGATAAGGCCGGAGTATTTCACCGATTATTTGCATTGTTGTGAATGTGCAGAGCATGATGCAACACTGCGCCAATCCAATCCCGCTATGTTGACCTATAGCTGATCTTATACCAATTCTGTTAAATAGATCATCTAATTAACGGAATTGGTATAACTTACCGTATCAGTCCACAGTGAATAATTTATATTTGTTACTCTGTCATTTGGAAACTTGTCTGTTGATAATTAATGGCAACCTCCAGTAGCATTGGAATACTTAATTGTGCTCAAAAAATGCCCAGTTCCTGCCTTGAATTTTCAGCAACTTCTGCTTAACTTACCTTACATGTGCTACATAAATCCTGATGCAGGTATTATTTTAACACATTGGCTGATACAAATATCTTTAATGGTAAGAATGAGTAAGGCTAACTACTATGACTCCTACAATAACAATGTTTTTCACCCTCACTATTTCGGCAATAATAATATTACTGCTAATCTATTTTCTTATGAGACCGACTCTAAGAAATGTAATAACAGCACCCTCCATACTCACCGGTTTCGGTATTTTCGGAACATTTTTAGGTATAACCATCGGGCTAATGGATTTTAATGCTAATAATATTGTAGGGAGTGTCCCGATATTCCTCAGTGGTATTAAATTGGCTTTCTGGTCGTCTGTTGTCGGTATATTAGCCTCTTTAATTCACAAACTGAGGTTTATTGTTGCGCCTTTAGAAGAACGCTATGTTGCAGATGAAATGGAGATCAACACAGTAGAATCATTAAAGTCAATGACCCAATCTTTAAATAATATAGAAAAAATCCATGCAAATGATAGTAAGAACCCTGTTATCAATGAATTGGGGGAATTTATACATGCTTTGGGTGATAAGCTGGAAGCTGGCTTATCCACTGCCCTCCGGGGACAGCAAGATTACATATCTGCTGGCGAGATAAAAATAGATGAAGCCTTTCTTAGCGCATTAAATAATTTAAAAGATGAGCTTGCCAAAAACTCAGCAGATGAACAACACCTTGTTAAGGCTGAGATACAAGGCTTAGTGGGCGAGTTGCGAGAAGATACTACAGCAAGAAGCAAACAAACAGAAAGTTTGTTAGAGGCATTAACTGCTCTTAAAGAAAGTAATCAAGTCGAAGATGGAACTGTTACCTTCGCAGTGAAGGAATTGAATAAGGAACTGGCTAAAAACTCGGCAATGCAATCTGAGAACTTATTAGCTGCATTAGCGACCCTCAAGGACACCAATCGAGCCGAAGATGAGACGCTAGTCGCAGCCTTAAGGGGGGTAAATGAAGAGCTGGTTAAAAACTCGGCAATACAAGCAGAAAGTTTATTAGGTGCATTAACTGATCTTAAACAAAGTACTCTAGCTGAAAATGAAACGCTAGTCGCGGCCCTAAGGGGGGTAAATGAAGAGCTAGTTAAAAACTCGGCAATACAAGCAGAAAGTTTATTAGGTGCATTAACTGATCTTAAACAAAGCAGTCTAGCTGAAAATGAAACAGTTGTTGCTACATTACAAGAATTAAAGGCGTTGAATGAAGCACAGGCCGAAAATTTTGCAATGCAAACAGAAAACTTATCCGGCGTTTTAGCTAGTCTAAAAGAGAGTAGTCGAACCGGAGATGCTGCTGTTATCTCCGCATTACAAGAATTAAATGAAGGGTTGTCTAAAAATTCAGCGATTCAGGCTGGAAGTATATTAGATGCATTTGCCGGTCTTAAAGAAGATATTGGAGCCGGAACAGAAGAAGAGCGTAAAGTGTCCAGAGAACAGATGGAGGCTCTGTTTTCCGGTTTAACTCGAGCGGCAACGGGTACCCTCGGTGAGTTATCCGACATTGCCGACAACTTGATCGAACAGGCAAAATGGCAGGCTGTCAATCTAGCCAAAGAAATTTCAGCTGCAAGTGAAATGTCCGCCAAATCGATGCTAACTATGCTTAAAGATATTCTTGGGGCAACTGAAGATTCCAATTTAAAAATCACAGCGGAATTGGCTAAACTCAGAAGTGATGTTGCAGCAGATCTTAAATCTACTACGGAGCAATCAGCAGCATTGGTCGAACAGCTGCATGCAATGACCGACTCCTATAAGGCATCACTCATTTCCACGGTGGCAGATTTGAAAGCGCAGATATCTAAAGATATGAAAGCCAATTATAACCTGATAGACACCTACACCAAAGCGGTGGCTGATGTTACAGGTGCGAATCAATCTGAGGCTCTGGAGCGTATGGAGGGAATCGCTAATATAATGCAAAATGTCGTGCAGTCATCTGCAGATATGTCCACTTTACTGCATGAAAATGCCGCTGCAATTGGTCGTATGCAAGATACGTTTACCGGTACAAACGAGGGAACATTAGGGCGCTTCTTGCTCAATATGAATCAGGACTTGATTGGGCACATTACAGCATTACAAAATTCACTGGATGCCCAGGGTTCCTTAGGTACACTAATGCAAGATATGAATTCAGAAACCAATACCCGGTTAAAAGAACTGGGCAAAGCATTTGAAGGCTCTATATTTGAAATCAAGCAGCTACCACAACAGTTCGTGAAAGGCATGTCTAAACTTGAGATGATGAGCGACAGGAATAAATAAATGTCTAAGTTAATAGGAAGAAAAAACACAGCAACGACAGGAGAAGAAGACTGGATATCAGTCAGTGACCTGATGAGTGCACTGATGATGATTTTTCTACTTCTGGCTGTGTTTTATATGATGTTTTTAGATGAAGAAAACAAACTGCAGAAAATTGATCGGCAAGAGTATCTCGCTCAAACGGCTGCCTGGGAAAGTAAGCTGGAAAGTACTGAAAGAGCACTCGCCGAGCAAGCCAGATTGTTATTAGAGGCCGACTCCACAAGCGCAGAAAAAGAAAAACTGCTCGCCGAGCAAGCCAGGCTGTTATTAGAGGCCGGCACTGAAAGCGAGGAGAAAGAAAAACTGCTTGCCGAGCAAGCCAGGCTGTTATCAGAGGTCGACGCTATAAGCGCAGAGAAAGAAAAACTGCTCGCTGAGCAAGCCAGATTGTTATCAGAGGCCGATGCCATAAGCGCAGAGAAAGAAAAACTGCTTACTGAGCAAGCCAGATTGATATCAGAGGTCGGTACTGAAAGCGAAGAAAAAGAGAAACTGCTCGCCGAGCAAGCCAGGCTGTTATTGGAGGCCGAGGCTAAAAGCGAAGAACAAGAAAAACTGCTTGCCGAGCAAGCCAGACTGTTATCAGAGGCCGACGCTATAAGAGAAGAAAAAGATAAACTGCTCGCCGAGCAAGCCAGATTGTTATTGGAGGCCGAGGCTAAAAGGGAAGAAAAAGACAAGCTCCTGGCAGAGGCTAACCAACAACTGGCATTAATTAAAAAACAAAATGATTTAAAGGCCAGTAAATTTGATGCGGTAATATCTGAAGCTGTGATTTACGAGGATGTTATCAATGAATTACGTCAAAGCCTGCTCGTGGAGTTTAAACCGGACCTGGAACAATGGAATGCTGAATTACGTGATGATCTGACATTTCGGTTTAATGAACCTAGAACGTTATTTTCTATTGGAGACGCGACACTCACACCTAGGTTCAAGGGTATTTTGGCGGACTTTTTCCCCCGCTATATCAAGGTTATTACCTCTGATAAGTTCCGTAAAGATATCACCGAAGTACGTATCGAGGGGCATACATCCAGCATATGGGGAGACTTAGATCCTAATGGCCAACAGGCTTATTTTAACAATATGGAATTGTCACAGGAAAGGTCAAAAAACACCTTGTTTTATGTCACCCAACTACCGGAAGCCCAGCGCCATGCCCAGTGGTTGAAATCAAGGTTAACAGCGAATGGTTTGTCATCTTCAAAACTCGTCGATAAAAATGGGTATTTTTTAGATGATCCTCGCAGTGATGGGAGAGAAAATTTGAGAAATTCCCAGCGTGCAGAATTCAGAGTAAAAATAGACGCTGAATCAAAAATCACCAAGATTATTGATTCAGGAAAAATTGAATAAATTATATCCTGCTACTTGAGGACGCAAGGAGTCAGACGGTTGAGGAAGTGGTAGAAGGGAAGCAGCGAGATGCTGAGCACTTCCTTTTATGCGCCGTTGAGCTCAATATTTACACCTTATAGGTAGCAATAAAATGACAAAGGTTGATTACAAAAAAGAATTAAAACATCTATATAAACCATCGGCAAAGAATGTGGAAATTGTCGAGTTACCTAAGATGAACTTTCTGATGATTGATGGTAAAGGTGATCCAAACACGTCACAGTCATTTCAGGATGCAATTAGTGCTTTGTACCCAGTTTCATATAACCTGAAGTTCATGAGGAAAAAAGGAGCTACAGGCATTGATTATGGCGGTTTTACCGCTTGAAGCCCTATGGTGGGCTGATGACATGCGTGCATTTTCACAGGGGAGAAAAGAGCAATGGAAGTGGACGCTGATGATTATGCAGCCGGATTTTATTACTAAAGCATTAGTTCAGGAAGCTGTCGGACAGGTAAAAGTTAAGAAAAATCCGCTATCTTTGCCATTGCTGAGGTTTGAATCATTTGCGGAAGGAAAGGCTGCGCAAATAATGCATATAGGTCCATTTTCCGAGATAGGTAAAACGGTCGAAAAAGTTCATGCATTTATCAAAGAAAGCGGTCAGGTAATAAGTGGTAAGCACCATGAAATATACTTAAGTGATATCAGGCGTGCGGCACCGGAAAAGTGGAAAACCATTTTCAGACAGGCAATATCCTAAGGGATAATTATCTGCGTCATTCGCATCAAAACACAGCTGAGAAAAGCATTGTTTTGCAGAGTTTTTCAATTGATGGGAAAGAAGGGGAGTAAATACACCTAACGTTTTCTAACTGCGGTGTTTCGTTTTATACGCCAGTCAGGGGCAAGTTGTGTATTTGTTGATGGCTTGGTTTTAAACCCATGCAAGACCTAAAAGAATAACAGTAGTTGCTACAACTCCCCACATAGTGACTAATTCAATAGCGTCAGCGATTGATGGATTAATTTTAGCTTGGTTATTTGTGGATGGTGCTGAAATTGGTTTAACTAGAGCGGCAATCATGTTTTTTCCTTAAAAATAATACTGTGTGATATTGATCGCAATTATCTGGTGTTGTGTGAAGCTCGTCAATGTTTTTAAAGGTTGTTTAGTAAACAATTTGACTAAAATTATTTTCGCTTTTTCCGTTTTTTTAGTTGCACGAAATGCGCCGCTTGGTCATTTTTACTAAAGGGAGAGGCGAAACGGGATTGTTTACAATCACAATTCACCTCGCTCATATAAATTCCGCCTATACCGTTTTGCCTATCGGATTAAGCAAAATGCTATTATTTGCCACATCAAGAGAGCTTGCGCGCAGTTGTGCGGCAGCTTTTACCATGTTTTCGAGCGCAGGTTTTACTTCGTGCCATTGTCTGGTTTTTAGACCGCAGTCAGGGTTTACCCAAAGTTGCTGCTCCGGAATATGCACTGCAGCTTTTTCTACCAGTGAGACCATCTGCTCAATGTTCGGAATATTTGGCGAATGAATATCATACACCCCCGGCCCGATCCCATTAGGGTAGTTAAAGTTGGTAAATGCCGATAGTAACTCCATGTCAGAGCGTGATGTTTCAATGGTAATAACATCTGCATCCATTGCCGCTAAATCGGCAATAATGTCATTAAACTCCGAATAACACATATGGGTATGGATCTGTGTATGATCCTTAACACCATTGGCTGAAATTCTGAATGCTTGTATTGCCCACGCTAAGTATTCCGGCCACTGTGAACGCTTTAGCGGCAGTTTTTCCCGTAATGCGGCTTCATCGATCTGGATGATTTTTATCCCTTCTTTTTCAAGATCCTGAACTTCATCGCGAATAGCTAATGCAATCTGATTACAGGTTGTCTGCAGAGGTTGATCATCTCGTACAAATGACCAGTTTAAAATTGTAACCGGGCCGGTAAGCATCCCTTTTACAGGCTTTTGGGTTAAGGATTGCGCATAGTTAGCCCACTCAACGGTCATCGCCTTTGGGCGTGACACATCACCGAATAAAATAGGCGGCTTGACGCAACGGGAGCCGTAAGATTGTACCCAGGCAAATTGGGTAAAAACAAAACCATCGAGTAACTCGCCAAAATACTCAACCATATCGTTACGTTCTGCTTCACCATGTACAAGTACATCTAAGCCAATCTCTTCCTGCGCGGCAATACACTCTTTAATGGTTTCCTGAATCTTAAGTTGATACTGTGCTTCGCTAATATCGGCTGCACGTTTAGCTTTACGTGTTAAGCGGATTTCAGCCGTTTGTGGAAATGATCCGATAGTTGTCGTCGGATAATTAGGAAGCTTTAAATAGGACTGTTGTAAGCGCGAGCGTACCGCGAAGCTTTGTTGGCGCCTGCCAAATGCAGGTGTGATATTTTGCACCCTTTTCTGCACCTTTAGGTTGTTGACTCTCTGGCTTTGGCTGCGGCTTTTCACCGTCAGTTCATTATAATTTAATACCTCGGCCACAGACTCTACGCCATGATTTAACGCACGCCCTAACAGGTTTAATTCGTGCAGTTTTTGCGTGGCAAAGGCGAGCCATGATTTAATTTCATAATCGAGTTTATCTTCACTTTCAAGATCAACGGGTACATGTAAAAGCGACGAACTGGGCGCCAGCCATAGTCTTGATTGCAGCTGTTGATGAATCGGAGTTAACCAGGCTAAGGTCTTTTTAAGATCCGTTTTCCAGATATTACAGCCATTAATTACCCCCAGTGATAACACCTGCTGTTCATTTAGCAGTGAGATTGCCTGAGAAATTTCATGCTGTGCGTTGATTGCATCGAGATGTAACCCGGCAACGGGCAGTTGACAAGCCAGTTTCAAATTGTCTTTTAACTCACCGAAGTAGGTTGTTAACAATAATTTAAGGCCGCTGTTTTGCAGGCTGTTATAGGCGCTCTGCAGGGCGGTTTGCCACTGTTTATCTAATTCCATAACAAGAATCGGCTCATCAATCTGTAACCATTCAATGCCTTTTTCCTGCAGCAGTGAAAATAACTGCTGATAAACCTTCACTAAAGCGGGTAATAAATCCAATTTATTGCTGTTGTCCTTTTCTTTACCGAGCCATAAATAGGTCACCGGACCGATAACGACCGGTTTTACATTTTTATTGATCTGCTGTAACTGTTGAACCTGTTCCAGCAGGTTATCCGGATTTAAATGAAATGTTGTATCACAGGTAAACTCAGGAACAATATAGTGGTAGTTGGTATTAAACCACTTGGTCATTTCGCCTGCTTGTGTTTCATCTGCCTGACCATGTGTTGCGCCACAACAGGCTTTCTTTTGTGAAGTGCCTCGGGCGACACGGAAATAACAGTCCAGAGAGTTATCCGACTCTGTCCGTTGTGCGCGATGGGGAATATTACCCACTAAAAAGCTGGTATCCAGCACTTGGTCATAAAGTGAAAAATCACCAACGGTGTGCAAGTCCAGATCTAATGCCTGCTGTGCTAACCAGTTCTCCTGACGAAGTGAACGGGCGGTTTCCTGTAAATCATCTGCAGTTATCTGACCTTTCCAGAAACTTTCCTGAGCAAACTTTAACTGCCGTTTATTACCAATGCGCGGAAAACCTAAGTGATGTACCTGAGCCATTTTTCAATCCCTAACTAATGTTTGAAGTAGGAAACGATTGTATTTACAATTAACTATGAATAATAATGATGATTTGTAGATAATTAATGAAGGAATTTCATAATGATTGAGCAGTCCCACCTTAAAATAATGCTTGCGCTGCATGAGAAGGGGACATTAACTCAGGCTGCCGACTCGCTATATTTGACCCAGTCTGCTTTATCCCATCAAATCCGCTATCTGGAGCAAAAGCTCAATGTCAAACTATGGCAGCGCTGCGGTCGGCGTTTACGTTTAACTGTTGCAGGGGAGTTATTACTTAAAAGCGCGCAGCAGGTATTGCCGACACTGCAGCAAACCGAGCAGGCATTAAAGGCGATGGGAGCCGGGCAACTTGGTGTATTGCGTATTGGTGTTGAGTGTTTTCCGTGTCATGAGTGGTTAACCCAGGTGGTGGCGAAATTTCTCCTGGCTGCACCTAATATCGATATTGATATTATCCGTCAGTTTCAATTTTCCGGATTGGAAGGGCTGCTTAATCATCGTATTGATTTGCTGATTACGCCGGATATTGAGCAACATCAAGGCCTTGATCATATTGCTCTTTTTGATTATGAGCAGGTGCTAGTGGTTGCCGATACACATCCGCTTGCCGTTTATGACCAAGTGCAGGCAGGGCAATTGTGTTCAGAAGTATTACTGACCTTCCCGGTCGAAAAGCAGCGCCTGGATATTTTCAGAGAGTTTTTACTGCCGGAAAAAGTGCAGCCAAGGGCGCATAAGCAGATTGAATCGCTGGCGATTATTCTGCAGATGGTGGAACTTGGTCGAGGCGTCAGCGTATTACCGGAGTGGCTGGCAGAGAGTTACATGGCAGAATATAAGGTCAAAAAAGTACGTATCGGCAGGCAGGGGATCAAAAGCACGCTCTATGCCTGCATTAAAAAGCCGGATAGCAGCGTGCCTTATATTGCGCAATTTATTAGCATGGCGCAGGGGCACGGCGCTATTTAAGAAAAAAGCTATGCTTATTGTTTTTTATACTTCCTCCCAACCCTGTTTTTTACGATAAATCGTTGACGGGCTGACATCCAGCAAAGCGGCGGCTCTGGGGATATTACCATCGCAAAAGTTTATTGCATTTTCGATGCTCTCTCTCTCCACCTCTGCCAGCGGTTTTATTGCGCCGCTGATGCTCTGCTCGTCATCTGTTATGCTTATGGTTTTATCTGTTTGCTGCGCCTGCGTAGTGACCGCTTTATCTGATAAAAGATTTAAAGGGGCGGGAAGGTGAGCAAGCTTTACGACGGAATCATCGTGTAACACTACAATATTACGAATCACATTTTGTAATTGTCTGACATTACCCGGCCAGTTGTATTGATCAATAAACAGTGCGTTTACTTCAGGAGAAAAACGGGTGAAGGATTTACCTTCCTCTTTTGAATAGCTGCGCAGGAAGTTGCCTGCAATTTCAATAATGTCTTTACCGCGTTCACGCAGCGGAGGGAGGTGCAGGGGTAAAACATGCAGCCGGTAATAGAGATCTTCACGAAACCGTCCGCTTTCCACATCTTCCAGGGGATTACGATGGGTGGCGCAGATAAAACGTACATCAACCGTTTCCAGTTTATTGCTGCCTACTTTTTTAAAAGTCCCTGTTTGTACAAAGCGCAGTAATTTGGTCTGCAGCTCCATATCCATTTCGCAAATTTCATCTAAAAACAGGCTGCCGCCATCCGCCTGGGATGCTGCACCTTTACGCTCGGAAAATGCACCGGTAAATGCGCCTTTTACGTGTCCGAATATTTCGCTCTCCATCAGATCGCGCGGAATGGCTGCACAGTTTATGGCAACAAAAGCCTGCTTTGCGCGTGGTCCCTGTTTGTGAATAGCCTCTGCGCAAACCTCTTTACCCGTGCCGCTTTCGCCGGTTATAAAGACGGTTGCTTTGCTTGGTGCCGCTGCATCAATAATGCGGTACACGGCCTGCATTGCCAGACTGGAGCCAATAAAACCATGATAGTTATTACGCTTGGTGCTTTGATAATTGTTAACCATCTTCTGCAGGCGGTTGCGTTCCAGCAGGTTGTTGACAGACGTTTTTAATCTGCTGGCTGTGACTGGTTTTTCCAGAAAATCATTAGCGCCCTTACGCATCATCTCCACGGCGATATCCACAGAGCTGTGCCCGGTTATAACAATCACTGAACAGCTGAAATTTTCCTGTTTCATCCAGTCCAGAATCGCTAAGCCATCCATATCGGGTAATTTGTAATCCAGCAGGATAAGATCCGGGGGAGTGCTTTTTACGAACTGCTGCATCCCCGCACCGGTTGACACAACCGTCAGGTCAATCATTTCACTTTTCAGATATTGTTCATATAAGCGTGCTTGTGGGGCAGAGTCTTCCACTATTAATACGTTAGGTTTATCGCTCATTAATTTGTCCTATATTATGCAAATCCCTGCTCAGCGCGTTGCGCTAATAGGCGGAAAGATTCTTTGGCTACTGTCGCTATCTGCTGTGCCTGTTCAAGTGCCTGCGGTTGATTGTTTTGTTGACAAAGGTGTTCGACACTGCGCATCAGTTTGTGAAGTTTATCATTTCCGTGGGCAACCGCGCTACTGCCCAGGGTGTGCGCTTCAAATTCCAGAGTGTTAACATCCTGTTTTGTGATCGCTTTATTGATAAGCACAACTCTAGCCTGACTGTCTTCTATATACAATGAGATTAATTCGGGGACGATTTCAGCATTGGTATCGCGCACCAGTTGTTGCAGTACCTGCTCATCAACAAAATAGCCACCATCGTCCAGGCTGGTTTTTTCGTCCGCAGCACATCTATCCCGGTTATTTTTCTGTGACGTTTGCGAGTCAGGTGTCCAGCGGGCAATACAGCTTAACGTGGCGCTGCGATCTATCGGCTTGCTCAGGTAATCATTCATACCGGCGGCTATAAAACGTTCTTTGTCGCCGTTTAAATGGTGGGCGGTGAGGGCAATAATTGGAATATTACGTACAGCACCGCTGAGTTTTCGTATCTCACGTGTTGCCGTCATGCCATCCATTTCCGGCATCGAAATATCCATCAGCACAAGATCGTAGGGGCGATCCTGTAATACCTCTAATGCTTCACAACCATTGCCAACCACATCGACCTGCAGCTTGGCAAATTCAAGTATGCTTTTAATAACCATCTGGTTAGCCGGATTATCTTCTGCCAGAAGAATACGTGTATTGGCTAAGGGGATATGTTCAGTTTGTTCAACTGCTAAGACTGCTGGGCTGTCATCTTCCTGAGCCATTTGCAATTCAATGGTAAAAGCAAAGGTGCTGCCTTCACCCAATTGACTGCTGACACTAATGTTTCCATTCATAAGGGAAACAAGCCGTTTGCAGATAGCCAGTCCTAAACCTGTGCCTTCATATTTTCTGGAATGGGTTTGGTCAACCATAGTAAATTCATCAAATAAGCTGTTCTGATGCGCTTTGCGGATACCGATGCCAGTATCTTTAACCCGGCAACGCAGGGTTACAATCCCCCCGGCAATAGAATCAACAGAGGCGCTGAGCGCAACACCACCTTGCTTGGTAAATTTGATGGCATTATTAATAAGGTTGATAAGAATCTGACGTATCCGCTCGGGATCGCCTTTTACAAATTGCGGCAGATCTTCTGCGAGGGTGAGTGTCAGGCTCAGGGATTTTTTATGAGCCAGATTGGCGAGTAGCTGGTTACAACTGCTTAGTAACAGGTGCAGATCAAAGACACTGTTTTCAAGTTGTAATTTATCAATATCCATTTTAGTAAAGTCGAGGATATCATTGATAATAGTTAGCAGCAGTTCACCTGAATCACGTCCGGTCTGTACTAACTCTAACTGCCTGTCGCTCAGTTTGGTATCTCTAAGCAGACCGAGAATACCCAGTACAGCATTCATCGGTGTGCGAATTTCGTGACTCATTGCCGCCAGAAAACGACTTTTTGATTCATTACTTTTTTCCGCTTCGCGCTGTGCTTTACGTAAATTTTCTTCATTACGTTTTTGCTCACTGATATCCATAAAATGGGCAATATAGTGACTTATTTCACCATCACCATTTTTTATCGAGGAAATATTCAGATACTCCGGATATATTTCACCATTTTTTCTTCTGTTATAAATTTCGCCACTCCATTTTCCATGGACAATAAGACTCAACCACATTGCCTGATAATATTCCTGCGAATGCTGACCGGAGGATAAAATACGCGGGTTTTTTCCCGCCACTTCGGCATGCTCATAACCGGTAATGCGTGAAAATGCACGGTTAGTGCGGATAATGGCACCATTGGTTTCACAGATGAAAATGGCTTCACTGGATTCAAAAGTTTGCGCTGCCAGACGTAATTCAGTTTCAGCCTGCAGACGGGGCGATATATCCCGGATAAAGGCGGTAAACATGGTTCCCTGCTGCGTTTCGATGGGGGCGATATTAATTTCAATGGGAAAGGTATGGCCAACTTTATGCTGGGCGGTGAGCTCTATGCGCTTGTTTAAAACCGGCCCTTTTTTTGTCTGCAGGTATTTTTTCATGCCGCTATGGTGGGCAGCACGCTGCTCTTCCGGAATGATAAATTGTGCCAGATTATTGCCGATAACTTCACTCGATGTCCAGCCGAAAGTTTCCTCTGCTACCTTGTTGTAGTCCAGCACATTACCCTGTTCATCGATAGTGATTAGTGCATCCAGAGACGCATTTAATATGGCATTATTTTTAGCCTGATTACTTTCCGCCAGCGCGGTCATTCTCTTTTCTGTTTTGATGCTGTTGGACAGCTGCTCATAATTTTCGGCGAGTGAGGAAGACATTCGGTTAAAAGCATGCGCCATTTGTGCTACTTCATCCGAGCCGCGCACTTTAATTTGTACACCCGGACCACGTTGGGTAATGCTTTCAGAAGCGATTTTTAATCGCTGTAATTGCCGGGTCAGATAGGTGCCAAGTGCATAGGAGAAGATCACTATCAAGGCAAGTTCAAAGCTGGCAATAACAATGATCCAGTTTCTGGCGTCAGATAACAAAGAGATAACCGATGCCGTTGACATGCCCAGTTCAATCACGCCATAAACTCTGCCCGCCTCTCTAATCTCGACGCGTGTGGCGAGCATGTTATCGGTTTTTGCGGAACGTTCTGCTGTGCCCGTGCTCGAGGCGTTCAGGCGACTGAGATTGCCTCCCTCGGCCAGTACAAACTGATTATTGCTGATCCGCGCATAAACCATGTCGGGCATATTCACTATCTCTTTGATAAAGCTATCCAGGCTTGCCAGATCTGTTGAAAGAACAGCGTCTTTGACTGTTCTTGCAAAAAGATGAGAGGTGCTGTCTGCGCGTTGCTGTAACTGCGTTTGATTCGATTGATTAAGAAAATTGATCATACTGAGAATCAATACCAGCAGTAAAATAGACCCGATCAGCGCAATAGAAAGGATTGTTTTTAGGCGAAAACTCATATTTATCCTTTTATTTAGCTGAAAGTTGCTGAAGTTTTAACGCTCTAATATCATCCCAGTCAGAATCTACCGCCTGTGCAAAACCTTTTATATTAATTTTGTCCAATAAATCTTTGCCTGTTTGCCGCTGCTCCATCGCAATCAGGGCTTGCTGCAGTTTATCTGCCTCTGCTGCTATACGCGGATGGATGGCAATCGCATGGGGCGTATAACCTTTTGTGGTTGATAAAATACGCAACTGACCGCGTAACTCTGCCGGTATATTTTCAAATGTACGCAGCACGCCACCGCCTGCCGGGTAAATGCCTTTAGCAACGGTAAGATAGACAGAGTCATGCGAGGAAACATAATTGGGGATAAAATCAATTTCCTGGGCGGTAAGATCCGCCTGGGTTAATATTGTCGCGGCAAAAGCCGCGGGTGCAGGAAAAGCTAAAGTAGTGTTTTGCAGGTCAGTTAATTCGTTGATTTTGCTGTCTTTAGCAACAACTAAAATGCCTTTAATAAGCCTGTCACGCGCTTTCGCTAAAGCCTGATAGCCCGGAGATTGATTAAACACGACATAATGGTAGGGGTTCATATAGGCGATATCATATTCACCGGCCGACAGGCGTTTTTCAAAGGTGGGAATATCCGGTGCCGTTGCAAAGTGAATATCAATACCGCTTGTGCGGCTGAGATCTTTAACAATAGGCCCCCATAACTTCGCCAGTTCTGCGGCTGATTGCTGCGGTACAATGCCAAAAGTGAGGCTCTGCTGAGCAGGGCTCAAGGCGGAGTAAAACAGTAAAAACAGCGAGAAAATAAACTTTTTCATATAATATTCCCCTATAAATCTATTAAGTATTGGCCACTGATCTTTTATTTACTTTATCAGAGCAGGTGATCTTTTCCTAACCATTGCTCGGCTAAGGGATTGAAAGCAGGTCTAATCCCGAATAGTGAAAGGTTATCCGCGCTGTATACTTTGTTAAAATGCAACACCAACAAGATTTTTACCTTGTGCCATTAAAGACCACAGGTATAACCCTATTTTATGTTTTGGTTTTAACCAGCAGCGTTTATCTGCGAGCAGGGCTCTGGCCTGTTTAAACTGTTCCGCCTGAATATTCAGCTTGGCAATATGGCAGAGGTGGGCTGCGCAATAGGTAAGAATGGCTTTTTTCTGTTTCTCATTGTGCTTAATGGCTGGCAGTTGTTCGGTTTTTTCCGTTAACCGCCGACTGAAAGGTAGTTCAGCAGATGGTATGTTGCTGATACAGGCCCGGTTGTCGGCGGCAAGGTTATAAACAACATGGATATCCGGCGAGTAGGCGATCCGGCCATGAATTGCCACCTGGGAAAACAGAGCCTGATCTTCCCCCATGGCCTCATTAACCGGAAACATGCCAAATTTAATAAATGAACTGCGTTTGATGGTCACCGTTGAGGTAATAAACGGCAGATCCCCCTGGCCGGCGCAAACAAAATAATCAGCAAATATGCCTTCACTATGCTGCCTCTCTGTCAGTTTTATCTTGGCATCTTTATAAGCATTGTGCGCAGTTTGACACTGATATTTACAGGCAAACATATCTGCACCGGGGTAGTTATCGATCATCGCCTGTATCTGTGTCAGGTACAGTGGTAACCAGATATCGTCGCCGTCTAAAAAAGCGACAAATGGGCTTTTCGCCGCCAGTGCACCATTATTTCTGGCGATTGAAACACCGCTGTTCGGCTGATTAATAATGGTTAAATTTTTCAGATTATGCGCGGCTTTATAGTCCTGAACAATATCCAGGCTATTATCCGTAGAGCCGTCATTGACCACAATTACTTCAAAGGCGTGGCTTTGCTGCTGATAAATACTGTTCAGGGTTTTGCTAATATGTGCCGCTTTATTATAAAGCGGAATGATCACAGAAATATTCGATTTGCTCATCGGTCAGTCTCCAGTTTTTAAGGGATTGTTGCAGGGCTGATTTAACCGGTAATAGCGGAGGTTTAAATCCATACTTTAATCCAGCAATTATCGTGCCATAAAGCTTGTCCGTATCGGCATTATCTGCCGACATTCGATAGCGCATCGGCAACCCTATCTGCGCACACCAGGAGCTGCATTTATGGTGATAATTAATGGCTATCACCGGGGTATTGATGATGTAGCTTAAAATAGCGGCGTGCAGACGCATCGCTATAACGACTTGAAAAGAAGAGAGAGTCCTGATTAAATGAATCGGATCCGGCTGATACTTAAGCAGGTGCAGGCGGTTCATTAAAAAAGGGGCGGCAGTTTTGGCTGCCACGCAATCCTTTACCTTTTCCAATAAGCTGTCATCGTTAAGACGATTGTTATTAAGCATCGGCTCTGCATTCAGACTGATTAAGGTGATCTGCTGCTCGGTTGTGTCGAGCAATTTACAAATCAGATTTGCATATTGCAAAACCCGCTGCTGCTCTGCGGCCTGATTAATATTGCCCAGTGAATCCGTTGGCACTGAGCATAAGTTAATGGCAATACCGCTGCGCTGTTGCTGTTCGCTTCCTGATAGACTGAGGTGATTGTCGCGCTGTTTTTTATCTGCAATTAATGCCGGATGACACAACAGAGCCGGTGCTAAATCAAAGGTCCGGGCAATATTTGCCTTGGGTGCCAGCTGCTTGGCACGCTGGTAGCTCTGTTCATCACGAAGGCCGACAAAAGGACATTCATTTAAAAAATGTTGACAGGCCTGTTTTGCTTTGTGGTCGCTAAAGCCTTCGATACCAACGCCTACGGCCATGTGCTGTTTCTCGGGAACAGCATTGGAGCTGTGTTTTGAGCTGAGTTTTAACATCAGGCGTTTAATGTTCAGGTCGTGTGCGCTATGCAGGACTGAACCGCCGCCGAGGATAACCTGCTCACTTTGCCAGGCCAGCTTATACTGTAATAAGCGGTTATGTCCGGAGAATTTCTGCTCTGCCGCCAGTGTCGGTTTTTGCTGCTTAAAGCCGGGCAGATCAATAACATCGCTGGCAGTACAGGTCAGCTGCTGATTATTGAGAATATGCTGATTCGCCCAGGCGCTTGCCAGCAGCAGGGCATCGTCACCAAGGTTTTTTTTACCGTAATAACCCACCAGTAATGTATTGGATGATCTGCTCATTTTTATCTTGTTATCCTTCATAAAGTTCTCTGTTATGGCATCTGTAATTAACATTAAGCAATATAGATGCCATGTTTTTCGTTATCCAGAGCTGAGGTTTATCAGGATGGTAATCTCCGGTAAGGGTCTATCTCTGCTGCCGTTAAGGGTTTGATGCTCGAACCAATATAAATTAACGCCGGCCACAGCAGATAGGCGAGAATTTCCAGGTTTTCAAAAAAACTGTATAAAATAAAAACGCTAAACAGGGCAAAGGCAACGCGTGCCTGATGCCGATAAAAGCTCAGGTAAAACAGGTAAATGCTGGTGGCCAGCATAGGGATGGCCAAACTCAGCAAACCCACTACGCCTTTTACGTAGAGCAAACCAAACCAGGTGTGATGAGAGCCAATCGCCATCCCTTCAACCAATTTAGGGCCGCGCTCGACAATGCCGTGACCAAAAATAGGCGCTTCGCTCTCCCAGCGCTGCACGGCAATATTGGCCAGCGCACTGCGTACGCGGGTTGACCCGGGCCTTGCTTGTTTGATCTGTTCAACATAATCAAAAACCACCTGCAGGATCGGTTCGCTTAACAGGATCAATAACGGCAACAATAACCCAATTAATAATAAAATTTTAGGCTGCAGACATTTGTCAAAATAGAGGGTTAACGGCACCAGACAGACAAAAATAAGCAAGCCCGCTCGGGATTGCGACAATAAGATCATCGCCACACATCCGGCTACACCAAGGTTGCGCCAGCGGCTGTTTTTCTCCTGCAGGCACATCACCAGATAGATACAGGCCATAAAACCCGCAGCAGGTGCCCAGGGGCCGAAAAAGCGCCATCTCGGCATCCCTGTTTCCGGGTTAATACCAAAAAAACTGACTGAAAAAAACTCCACTCCGGGGCCTCCGATAGCCTGCAGGGGGGAGACGAACAGATTGCCTGACAAACCGACAATATAAATACAGGCGGAGAACAGGGCAAAGATAAGAGAATAAAAACACAGTTTGCAAATCGCTCTGACTAGCATTTCACTTTTGATATCGGCAAAATAGCCAATAAACAAAAATATCGGGATTAACGCCCAGCCTTTCATCCAGCCGATGCTGGATTTAATGGTTTTTACCGTGCCGAGATCCCAGTTATCATGGGCAACCCAAAGCGCTAACAGCATGATCAGCATAGTCACTATCCACAGCCAGATCAGCGCGGGAACAACCCCCTGGTTGGCAATCTGATCCGGCTGAACCACCCATCTTAACAGCAGTAGGGCGAGGATAAACCAGCCGATAACCGACCCCATGACATACAGTCCGCCGATAAAGAAGAACAGATAACTGCAGGTGATTCCGTACCAGACTAGCTTCTGTTCAAGAGTAGTTTTATCAAGGAGTGTCGTTGCCATAATGCCACCAAAAATAAACTGATAAATAAAATGCCGATAAAGCCGGCTGCAATTGCGATAACATTATTCGGACTGCTCATATCCTGCGCAAAAGAGGGCGTTGTAAGTTGCTGAATAACCGGGTAAGAGGCGAAAATATCCGCTTTACCTGCTTCGAGTCTGGCTGCTGCCGAGGTGTATACCGCTTCGGCCATGTGAAAATCATGTTCCAGGCGTTCCAGTTCAGCCACTTCGCGGCTATAGATTTTTAACTTATCGCGAACCAGAGCGATTGATTGTTCGACGTCAGCTAACAGGGCTTGTTTACCCTCTTTGTCGGCGCTCGATTGGATCAGTTCGGCAAACAGCTGCGCACGGTTAGTTTGTTTTTTTAAATCCAGTGAGTTAAAGCTTTCACTGACATGAATGCCGATCATCTGCATGCTGCGCTCTTTTAAATTGCCGTTGACCTGATTCACCCGTTGCTGCGCGGCGATAACCTTAGGGTGATTTTTTCCCCAACGGGAGGTATATTGCGACAGCTTGCCCAGAGATTGATCTAATTCGGCTAAATAGCTGCTGAACTGCGCATCAGTCTGCAGCTGAAAAACCTGCCCGGCCAATGCGGGGGATACCCCGAGGTTGAGACTCAGTTTACGGATATAACTGTCCAGCTGCTCTATTTCAGAGGAGACCAGCATCCGCTTTTCATTCAGGCCGGTCAGGGTGGCGACCAGTTCATCAAGCTGCTCCACAGCAACCACCACAGAGTTTTGCTGGAAATTAACAATCTTTTCCCGGGCAGTATTGAGTTTCAAATAGTACTGGGAGAGTACCGCTTTGATACTTTGATCTCGTCTTAATACCTCATCAGCACGTAATCTGTCCAACTCCTGTTGTAAGGACTCATATAACACTCTGGCTTTGCTGTTGGCCTGAAAAGCACTGTCACCTTTCATTTTTATTGAAATAATCGAGGTTTGCTCGGTCAGCTTTATTTTGGGTTTACCAAAATCCTCGACACTCATCTCCATCATCAGCGCAGCCCGCTCCAATACTGAACGGCTGGAAAGCATCTCTTTATAGTTAACCCGCGGGTTAAAGCCTGATGAAGCATAAGGGGTGCTGGTTTGCGAAACCACTTCACCCACTTCGCTCAAATTAACATTACTGCTGGCGCCGGTACCGGGTAAGACTAAGTCCATCTCACTGCTGTAGGTTGGAGATTTTCCCAGGTACAATAAAACCATGGCTATGATCATCAAATAACCCAGACAAGCTGCGATCAAATAAGGCTTTTTAAACCAGCGGTAGATGTAGCCCCTGTACTTGTCTCTATTATTGGGGATCTTCAGCTGACCTGTTTTGTTATTATCTTTCATCCACAAACTCCAATTATTACAGTAATGTCAGAGGTAAAATGATATCCGCAATGGTGCCGGCTACGTCGCGTAAATTGGTCACATCTGAGTCGTAGCAGGCAACCGCATCATTGGGCATTAAATAGGGATTGATTGCTTCCCGGTTAGGGTTTCTTACCAGCTCTTCAATAGAACGTTCAATAACCTGGGTTTGCTGCGTTAACGGATTGACGCTGACTAACACTACCTTGCGGGGAGCATTGGTCCACTGTTTGCCGCCGACACAGTTAGCGGAAATGGCAGATTGTAATAAACGTGTACCGTATGGCATGCTGCTTGAAAAATTGCCTATTGCTGCATTTGAGTTGCTGCCGGCCGAATCGATCAAATTAGACATAAACACACGGAAACCTTTAGGTGTTATCTGACTTGGTCTGACCAGATTGGATTGAAAACAGCCCGTTGTAGGGACGATTATTCTGTCTCCGGCAATAAGCGGATAATCTTTGACCGGCGCGCCGGTTAAAATACCCGTCATGTCCGTTTCAATCCGCCATCCTTTACGGATCAAAATCACCTGATCCAGTTTTGCGTCAGGGCGCACACCGCCTGATGCTCTTAATGCCTCGGACAATAATCGTTTTGTTGAATAATCACCAAAAGCATCAGTCACTTGCTCAAGTTTGCTGGTCGGACGGGGGTCATTAATCAGCACTCGGCCGGGATTAAATACGGCGCCGGATACCGATACTTCAATTTCAGACCAGTTCAATACCTGAACTGATACATTTGCCGTTGAAGCTTTAAATATTTCCCCTTTGATCAAGGCGATGGAGATTTTTTCAGCAACAATATTGCTCGGTAAACCCATTACGTTTATCGGCGCTAATAAGGGGATGGTTAACAAGCCCTGACTGCTGACTACATAGTTGCCGTTAAACCCTTCACCGTTTTCTAAGCTGACGGAAAGCATATCGCCGGGACTCAAACCGCTCAAAGAGGTTTGTCCATTGATGGTCGGAAAACTGGCGGGTTGATTGTCAGTTAATTTTATCGGCTCCCCGGTGATGTAGTGCTCAGGTGCCGCAAAATCCTGGTACTGTTCGCACTGCTTGGCCGTGGCAAAAACATGCAGAGCCGAGCTTTGCTGGCTGACCTGCGTGCCTGTTGCGTTGTTTTTGCCGTAAAAGTCGGGCTGTGAATGCTCGGGAGAGTGAAGCGAATCTGTCTGGGTGCAGCCGAGCAGCAGAGCGGGCAGTAAGAATAAAACAAGATTTTTAATTTTTATAACAGCCTTAGCTTTGCCTGTAGCAGCAATCCTATGGAGACAAGATGTGTTAATTGTTTTCATTATAAAATCCTTGTTATCAATATGTTTTATTGTTTAATTAAGATTACTCCTGTTAATTAAGCAACTAACGTGCCATGTAACTAATAAAATTTTATTAACAACTTAACCATCTGAAATGTAAGTGTAATTTATTTAAAAAGAGAGGGTGCATGGGCAATATTCTGCCGGCAGGGCGGTGTCTCAACGGTGATGAGTCGGACATTTGCATTTTGCAAAGCATTCTAATAATTCCTGCTGTCCCGAGATGGCCACGCATATTGCAAAATCTGATTAAACTTTAATAAGCCCCCTTGGCACCAAGCACCGCGGGAATGGTGGCCAGTAAAATTTTCAGATCAAATACAAATGACTGCTGTTTAATGTATTTTAAATCCAGCGCAATCTGCTCGGCAAAGCTGGTGTCGGCTCGTCCGGATACCTGCCATAAACCGGTTAATCCGGGCTTGCAGCCTAAGCGTTTAAATTGCTGGCGGTTATACTGATAACTTTCACTGGCCAGTGCCGGTCTGGGGCCGACTAATGACATATCCCCAAGCAGCACATTAAAAAGCTGGGGAAGTTCATCAATGGAGTATTTACGAATGAATTTGCCAACCTTGGTTATCCGCGGATCGTCGATAAATTTTTTGCAGATACCCTCGCGGCTGCTTTGCTTAAGATCCGGTTGTTTATAGCGCTTATCACCGGCAACAAACATAGAGCGAAATTTGTAAAACTTAAAATGGCGGCCGTTTTCGCCAATTCGGGTCTGTGAAAAGATGACTTTACCCGGACTTTCCAGATAGATACATAAGGCGACAATGGCTAACAAAGGGGCTGCAATGGTTAACAAACACAATGCTGAAATTTGTTGTAACAGCATAGGGATTCCTTTTTGCGGGTTTATGTTAGCCTTAGTTGATCTATTGCAGTCAGCAGTGGCTAAGTTTAATCCCCGCGCTTCCTGAGAAATAGCACCAGAGTAAGTTAATTGTTCTTTGGTTGAAAACGGTATTGATAAATTCATTTTAAGCCTCGTATATTGTGATCTTTAAAGTGTTTAACTTAAGTCAGTTTGCTGAGTTAACTGCGGCAAAACTTTTTCATCGGAAATGGGGCGGGTTACCCGGTTTAATAGGTAGGTTCTGATTAAGAACAGCGGGTTACCAAGCACATAGCGGTTAAATTTTTTCTGCGGCTCCTGCATTAACCGGTACAACCACTCCAGACCTAAGTTTCTAAGCCAGAGCGGCGCGCGGGGCATATTGCCGGAATAAAAATCCAATAAACCGCCTACCGCAAGCGCCGTTTTGCAGCGCAGTAGATCGGCATTTTCTGCTAACCAGGCTTCCTGTACAGGAGAGCCCAGTCCGACCAGCAAAATATCCGCCTCTGAGTGATTGATTGCGGCGATAATGTTGCCGTTCTCCTGCGGGTTAAAAAAACCATGCTGGTGGCCGGCAATGATCAATCCCGGATAGCTTTTCTTAAGTGATTGGGCAGCTTGTTTTGCCACGCCGGGAGCCGAGCCTAAAAAATAAATGGATTTTTGCTCTTTAGCGGCCTGACGGCAAAGTTCCGGCAGCATGTCGGTACCATTGACGTTATCCAGCAGAGGATCACCAATATGTCTGGAAGCCAGGCGCATGCCGCAACCGTCGGCAAACAAACAATCGGCTTTTTTAAGGGTTTGATAAAATTCAGGCTGTTTAAAACTCAGATTAATGGAATGGGCATTAATAAAAAATGCCAGTCTGGTTTTGTTAGCTTGTTCAGCAGGTCCGGTTTCAGCGCGACGGCTAAAACGTTGCGTTACTACCCAGTGAATGGCTTTGTCCATAGATACGTTATTGATCGGTAAATCAAATAAGCGGCAGATTTTTTCGTCATAAGGATTAGTCTGCTTATCCGTAGCGCGGTCGTTGCTGCTGTTTAACCTGGCGGACAGTTTAGCGGTGAATCCCCGCTGCTTTACCTTTGTGTTAAATGATAGGTTGGTCATCTCTTTACCTCTGCATATTTTGAATGAAATAGCTAAGTCCTGTATTGGGAGATAAAGCAATAACCGTTCCAATTTTTTATTGTCAATTAAAACAATAGGTTAATGGTTTTTAAGGCTGTTTTTATCGCAAAATGAAAATATTATTTGCAAATTTTTTTCATTTTGAAAATCGTTGTTGGCAGATGTGATTAGCGCGGCTAAACGGGGGAAATGGTAAATGAAGAATGCAGTTGCAGGGGATTGGCTTAATCGGTGATGCCAATTCTAAGCTGTCTTGTTGGCCAAAATGCCGCGCTTTATATTTACAGAGCGGTGTTCTCCTCACTTAACTCCCTTTTTGCAAAGTAAGAAAAGCGCTGTGCCACGCGGGAAATATTTCGCAACTTGCAAAAGTCAGCAAGCAGTAAAATTGCAGAAAATACCTCAGGGCAAGGGCTGCAGGCCTGTTTTTAAACCTTGGCACGCTCATTGCTTTGATACCTTTGTTCAGCAAAGGAGAGAGCATGAGCACAAATACGTTAATGTTTACCATCGCCTTAAATGGCTATCACTGGCAGTACCGCAAGAATATTCAAAGCCAGCGTGATTATGCGGCCCGTCATGGTTACCGTTATGTTGTCGTGGACCGTCCGCTGCTGACCTCCTTAGGGTTAGAGTGTGCGTGGCTGAAAATTGCGTTGATGTTAGAAGCGTTGCAAGCAAATTATGACTGGGTGTTGTTTGTTGATGCCGATGCAAAGATACAACCCGGAGCCCCTAGAGTGGAAACTCTGGCAACAGCGGATAAGTCCGTTTTTATCGCCCGGGGTTACAGCGGCCGGATCAATTCCGGCGTGTTGATTGCGCAGCAGAGCCACAGCGCAACAAGCTTTTTTCGTGATGTACTGGAAAATATGGAAAAACCTCTGCCTGAGTGCGACAGCGTCGGTTGGGGAGAAAATGGCCATATTATTCATTACGCGCATCACAAAGCATTTATCAAAGTGATCTCCAGCCGCTGGAACAACAACAGCGATCCGCATATGCAGGATTATATTCGCCATTTCAGCGCGGGGCCGCTGCGTGCACTTTTTCAACCTGCGTGGTATGACCGTTTTTTATTCTTCGCCAGCCGGTTTTTACTGGCAGTTGGCAAACACAGCGGGCTTATACGCAATGTCAAAAAGCTCAGTCTGGCGCAGCGCCTTGCAGGGCTTGTTGACCAGGCTAAGAGCCATCATCAGGAGTTTTCCTGCCCATCTTTTCCTACTTTAGAAACTGGAGTTTGATATGAAACTGCCATCAATATTTGCCGCTATCACGCTGACCTCTATCAGCCACAGTGTTTATGCACAGCCCTTTAGTGATTGTCCCTCGGAAGCCTACCTGATTCAGGGCCGCGTTGCACAGCTTTATGGTGTGCAGCTGGCAACGGGACACTACCAACTGTTATCTGAGGAGATGGGGACAACGGGGCAACTCAATGCATTCGCATTCAACTTCCATGATAATTATCTGTATGCCTATAGTCAGGAGTTTTCCACCGTAGTACAAATCGGCGATGATTATCAGGTCACTCCCTTGAATGTCAGCGGAATACCCGCAACCAGTTTTTACGTTGGTGATATTGCCGTGGATGAAAATGTCTATTACAGCTATCGACCCGGTGCGAATTATGGTTTGTACCGTTTGCCACTTGACAGTGATGATCCCGATTATCTGCAGATGTCGAAAGTGATTGACGGCGCTACGCTTAACCTGAAAATTTATGATATGGCTTTTCACCCCTTTGACGGCGCGGCTTACAGTGTCGACCGAAATGGTGAGTTATACCGTATTGATGTGAACAGCGGCAGTGCAACAAGTTTGGGTAATGTGGGGCAAACAGGTACTTTTGGCGCGGTTTATTTTGATGTTGAAGGCACCCTGTACCTGAGTCGCAATGCAGATGGTTATGTTTACAGAATTGCCATCGATGATCCCGAGCCTCGTGCTGAATTATACGCGGCAGGCCCTTCATCAAGTAACAATGACGGTGCCCGCTGCGCTATGGCGCCGATTATTGGTGACCTGGATCAAAACATTGATTTTGGTGATGCACCGGACAGTTACGGTACACTGCTCAGCAGTAATGGTGCCCGTCATGGTCTGCTCGGCAGCAGCGTCTATTTAGGTGCAGCAGTCGATGGTGAAAGCGACAGTTATCTTTATCCGCTAAGTGATCAGGAGGCCGGCTCTGCTGACGAAGACGGTGTTAGTTTTATTACTAATATTGAAGTCGGTACAAAGGCTATTACCCAGATTACTGCAGCTGGCGATGGCTACCTGAATGCGTGGATCGACTGGGATCAAAATGGTGAATTTGAAAGTGATGAGCAGATTTTTTCCCAGAAAGCGCTGAGCCAAGGCGTGCATGCTCTTTATTACGATGTGCCTTTCAGAGCGCTAACCGGTGAAACCTGGGCGCGTTTTCGCTACAGCAGTGAACCCGCACTGGAGGCTAATGGCGGTACAGATGATGGTGAGGTTGAAGATTATCGTATTGAGATTAGCGAGTCCGGGGACGCCACAACCTACTACCCGAGCGAGAGCGGCTGGTCAACGCTGGCCTATGAAGACAACTGGCCAATGGTAGGGGACTACGATATGAACGATCTGGTGGTCTATTACCGGACGGCAGTATCGACAAAGAATAATGAGATTGTGCGGGTGCAGTTGATCGGTGAGGTGGTTGCCATGGGGGCTAACTATGCCAATGGATTTGCCATTCATCTGCCGGGTATCGAGCGCGCCGACGTAAACGAGCAGGATATTGAGTTTCTTATCAACCGCAGGGTGCAGACCAATTCTCCCCTTGAAGCGGGACGCCCTGAAGCCATTTTGATGGTCTCAGATAATGTAACCGACTACATCACTCCGGGAGAAGGCTGTAAATTCCACCGCACCGAGAGCGGCTGCGGTTCCTCTGTGCAGATGAGCTTTTCCATCTCTGTGCCTATGGTCTCAGGGGTTACTACAAGTGAACTCGCTGCACCACCCTTTGATCCCTTTATATTTGCCAGTCCCGATGATCAGGTTAGCGGCAGACCCGGGCGCAGTTTGGAAATTCACCTGAAAAACTATCCACCCACCTCGGCGTTTGATCAGAGTCTGTTAAATCAGGGGGATGATATGTCGGACAGCGCAACTGAGCAGTATTTCCAAACGGAAACGGGTATGCCCTGGGCACTGCATATCGGTAATGAATGGCGCTATCCACTGGAGTATATGGATATTATCTACGCCTATCCAACATTCCCTGACTATGTAAAAAGCGCAGGTGGTGAAGCAGGAGATTGGTATCTGGATATCAATGCAACCTTAAGAAATACCTTTGATAAATAAGGAAAGAAGATGTTTTTGAATAAAAAAAGTAAGTACAGCGCGTTGATTATTATAAGTTTCTTCCTGTTTGCCTGCGGTGGTGGGGGTGGTGGAGATAGCACTTCGCAATCTGTTGATTCAGATACCGTTGTGCAGAGCAGCGCAAGTGAAGAAACAGCATCTCAGACAGCCAGCTCTGCCGTTGCGCTTGAAAGCAGTAGTGAACAAGTGGTCACGCGCGCTGCTGATTTGAGCGTGCCTGCGGGCTTTGATTTTTCGACTGGTTATCCGGTGTATTTTTCTGCATCGCTTGCACAGCGAAACAGTGAAACTGTGTTTATTACGCTGTGCTCTGAATATACACAAACCGGCGAGGAGTATGATGTCGATTACCAAAGTTGTCTTCTAAAAGTCTCGGTGACCGATGGTTTCTTTTCCGAAACGCTTTTCCTGACCAATGACAAACAGGCGCTGGTGGCCGTTTTGTGGTTTTTTGACGGCTCAGATCCGCTATATATTCCATGGACTAAGGATGGCAATCAGGATGGTCTGCAGCAGTTCAGTATCAGTCAATAAAAACCTGCTGTGATTGACCGGCAACGCGGATTTTTATCTTCAGGGTCCAGATAAAAAGCGCGATTGCATTTTGCAAACACTCCCATAGAAATTCTCGTTCTGCAATAAAACGATAATTTTGAAGCCCGCTGTGCATAAAACACAGCGGGCTTTCTCTTTTATACTTGTTGCATTGGATGCAGGCACAATGCATGCAAAGCGGCTAATCTTTCCTCTGCGTATATTATCAACTTCATCTTTAAATAAAACTGGCACCTTTCTTGCTTTTATATTTGTTAAATGACAATTACTTTATTGAGAAGCAGATGAAAGTAAACATCCTAAATAACAAGCTGCTGGAAAATCTGGCGGCGAGTTATCAGCAACATTTTGCCAGGCTTATTAAAAACGCCCTGTGGCTGCTGAGTTCCGAAGTGCTGGGTAAAGGTTCTAGGCTGCTGACTATTATTGTTCTGGCGGCAATCTTAACACCGAGCCAGTATGGCAGTGGTATGCTGGCCTTAGCCTGTCATGACATTCTGCGTTTATTACTTCGCTCGGGAGCAGGTAATCAGGTGATAAACTGCAGTGAAGAGCAGTTACCCGTTATCGCCAAAAATGCCATGTCTCTGCAATGGCTAATGTGCATTTTATTAATCATTCTGCAGCTGCTGCTGGCGCAAGTTGCTTCACTGTACTTCGCTAACCCCGACGTTGCCCAGCTGTTGACGGTAATGGCCGTCAGTTACGCGCTGTTTCCGCTGGTAAGCGTTCGGGTGTTTTTATTACAGCGCAACAATAATATGGCTTTTGTTGGTCTGTGCAGTGGACTTTGTCTTCTGATAGAAAACTTAAGCATAGCAGCATTGGTTTTTATCAGTGAAGATGTGATGGCCATTGCTTATGGCAAAATCATTTTTTCTATCGCCTGGTTAATCATATTCAGTTTTGCACCCAGTAAAGATTTTGCTATTGGTTTTGACTGGGAAGTGATTAAAAAACTGCTCAGCTCATCATCGAAAATGATATTTGCTGAATCCGGCAAGGCTCTGCAGCAGCATCTGGATCTGTTTTTTGCTGCGAAACTGCTATCACCAGAATCATTTGGCTTATATAGCTTTGCCAAAAGTGCGGGTATTGGATTGAGTCAGTCGTTAAATAGCGCTTTCAATAATGCGCTCTATCCACAACTGTGTAAATTTAACCGCGACGGTCATTTTGAGCACCGTGTCCGCAATATTTATTGGCTGACCTTGTTGGTATCCAGTGCATTTGTTGCTCAGGCGGGTGCCGCTTTTTTCTACATCCCTTTATTGTTTGCAGACAGCTGGACGGCAGCGATTCCGGTGAGCAGCATTTTATGTCTCTCTGCGTGCGCGACATTGTTTGTGGATGTTAAATGTAACATGTTAAGAGCACAGCGCTGTTATTCATGTGAAAATTTCATCCGCCTTTTTACCTTAGCCATCTGCATGACCGGTTTGTTGATTTATCAGCCGGAGTCTCCAATTGCACTGGCATCTGCCATGTTGATTCTTGCGGGGATATCCCTCGCGATTTTTTTACCTATTAACCGTTTTCATCACAACAAGCCGGCACTCAAAAATGCCTGATGCCGGTACGTTCATGTTTATTCGTTCTTATTTTACTGAGGTTACAAAATGTCTATTAGTTTGAATATCACTCACGGTGCAACGGCACCACAAGTTTCTGTTGTTATTCCAATGTACAACGTTGCAAAATATATCACTCGCTGTATTAGCTCTGTATTGCTGCAGAGTTTCAGTGATTTTGAAATCATCTGTGTGGATGACGGTTGCACTGATAACACCCTTGAATTACTTGCCGCATTTACAGATCCGCGGATAACGCTTATCCGGCAAGCCAATCGTGGTTTAGCGGGAGCGAGAAATAGCGGCATCAATCAGGCAAAAGGCGAGTATATTGCTTTGCTCGACTCGGATGATTTTTGGCATAAAGATAAACTGAAAATGCACGTTGCCCACTTAAATAACAATTTGGATGTCGGGATCAGTTACTGCCCGTCGCTATTTGTCGATGAAGATGACAACCCGCTCGGTATTGGGCAATTTCCTAAACTCAAAAATATTACTCAGCGGGATATCTTTTGCCGCAACCCGATAGGTAACGGCTCTGCCCCAGTTATACGCCGAGCCATGTTAACTGACTACTGCAGCAGCCTGGAAAATAATAGCGCCGGCGGTGTCGATAAGGAGGCAGATAGCTTATCGCGAGTAGAATATTTTAATGAGCAGTTAAAACAGTCTGAAGATATCGAACTTTGGACTCGGCTTTGCCTGAACAGTGCCTGGAAGTTTGAAGGAATAGCACAGCCGTTAACCTATTACCGGGTAAATGAAAACGGCCTTTCGAGTAATTTAGAAGCGCAATTTACGAGCTGGAAAACGGCAATGGGATTTAATCAACAGCAGCACCCTAAACTTTTTGAACATTATTATGAATTGGCTAAAGCTTACCAATATCGCTATTTTGCAAGACGCTCAATTCAGTCCGGTGACAGTAAGCAAGCGTGGTTTTATATCAAAGAAGCATTAAAAACCAACAGCAGTATTCTCCTGCAGGAGCCGGGCAGAACCGTTAATACACTGCTTTGTGCCGCGCTGATAAAAATTATGCCGGTGCAGTTTTATAAAAGCATCGAGCAGATTGCTATGGCAAGCATAGGTAAATTTAATCAATTGGCGAAAGGATAATACAGTTTATAACCATTTTTTACGTTTGAAATAAACAAGCAGGGAAACGGGAATGGTAATAAAAGCGATCCACAGAATTGGATATGCCCATTTCCACTTCAATTCCGGCATATAATCAAAATTCATACCGTATATGCCGGTCAAAAAGGTTAAAGGGATAAAAATAGAAGCAAATACAGTTAGCACCTTCATAATTTCGTTCATTTTATTGCTTACACTGGAGATATAGATATCCAATAGGCCGGTTAATATATCTCTATATAACTCGATGGACTCCATGACGCGTATGGCATGATCATGCACATCTCTGAGGTATACATGGGTTTTTTCATCTATCAGCTCGGACTCACTGCGCAGCATTTCCGAGAGTAGCTCTCTGACCGGTGAAACATGTCTTCGGATACCAATGATTTCTCTTTTTAGTTTTTGGATCTTATTGAGCGTATTTTGTGTTGCAGGAGAGGTTAATAATTTATCTTCAAGGGACGTAATGGCTTCATCCAGTGAGTCGATCAAAATAAAATGCTGATCCACAACCGTATCCAGAATGGCATAGGTCAGATAGTCTGTCCCCAAATTTCTTAACCGTCCTTTGCTGGTTCTGATACGCTGCATAACCGGGTGAAGCAGTGCATCTTTTTTTTCTTTGAAGAGAAAAACAAAGTTATCGAGCAGGAGAATACTTATCTGTTCATAATTAACGGTAAACTGCTCACCTTCAGGCAGCAGACATTTAAGCACAATATAAAGATGATCATCATATTCTTCAAATTTAGGCCGCTGGTGGGTATTGAGAATATCTTCAAGTACCAGATGGTGAATACCAAATGCTGCGCCAATCTGTTCTATTAGAGAAACATTGGTTAAACCCTCGATAATCACCCAGGTGACACTGTCATTATCTTTGTATTCAAGTATCTCTTTTACGGATTGGATTTCCAACTCGTTAATCTTGTCTTTATTGTAATCAATCAGAGAGATGCTTGTCTTTGATTCGAGAACATCGCCGACATGAATAAGCGAGCCGGGTGGTAACCCCCGCTTTTCGGAAGGAGTGCGCATTGATTCAATCATTTATTGGTCCTCAATAATCGCCATTCTTTTTGCGGCTGAAAATTTTTTCTCCGGGGAATTCGGGACGATGTTTTCTATTCTGTTGCTTTTTTACATGTAACGACCAGTACAACCTCGCTTACTTCCTTCATCTTCGGCCAGGCAAAGTACCCGCCCCTTTGCGGCGATGCGGGAGAGCTCTGAGTTAAGAAAGTCATTTACCTTCGTTCCATATGCAAAGCCTTTTTTCGTTGTATTTTTGATCACATCGGCGCTACTCCTTTACCTGCTCAGATCATAAAAATAACAGTAAAGTGCATTTAATAAACATTCAACATATTGTTCTTTTTTTTATAACAGATTGATTAAATTGAGCGGTATGTCGATGTATTGAAGGATAAACAGCGGAACGCATTTAATGCATAAAAGCGCCGCACGGCACTTGCTCTGCGGTAGGTCAACTGGTTGTGATTGGAAGAGTTAAACTAAATAGACGATTCCATCGTCTATTTAGTTTATTTTCTTGATGAAATATAGCTAGATTGGTAGAGTACGCTCCTTCATCTCTTTATTCGCTATTATTGGAAAACTTTCATGTTTAAAATGTTCCGAGGTATGTTTTCTAACGATCTGTCGATCGATTTAGGAACTGCAAACACACTTATTTATGTAAAAAATCAAGGTATCGTATTAGATGAGCCTTCCGTTGTTGCAATCCGTTTAGACAAAAATGGTGCAGGTAAAAGTGTTGCTGCTGTTGGCCATGACGCAAAACAGATGTTAGGTAAAACACCCGGTAATATTCAGGCTATTCGCCCGATGAAAGATGGCGTTATTGCCGATTTTTATATCACTGAAAAAATGCTGCAGTATTTTATCAAGCAGGTGCACAACAATAGCTTTTTACGTCCCAGCCCACGCGTTTTAGTCTGTGTGCCGTGCGGATCAACACAAGTTGAACGTCGTGCCATTCGTGAATCGGCACAGGGCGCGGGTGCGCGCGATGTATTTTTGATTGATGAACCCATGGCCGCCGCGATCGGTGCCGGTATGCCAGTTTCCGAGGCAAAAGGCTCAATGGTGGTGGATATTGGCGGTGGTACAACGGAAGTGGCCGTTATTTCTTTGAACGGTGTGGTGTATTCTGCTTCAGTGCGTATTGGCGGTGATAAATTTGATGAAGCGATTATTAATTATGTGCGCCGCAATTATGGTTGCACCATTGGTGAAATTACCGCTGAACGTATTAAACACAGTATTGCGATTGCTTACCCGATTAATGAAATAAGAGAGATTGAAGTCCGTGGTATGAATGTTGCTGAAGGCGTGCCTCGCAGCTTTACCCTGAACAGCAATGAGATATTAGAAGCCCTGCAGGAGCCATTAAGCGGAATCGTTTCGGCGGTTATGCTGGCACTGGAAAAAACACCGCCTGAATTGGCAGCTGATATTGCTGAAACCGGGATGGTGTTAACCGGTGGTGGGGCATTATTATGTGAATTAGACCGTCTGCTTGCAGAGGAATCAGGCATCCCTGTGATTGTTGCTGACGATCCCCTTACCTGCGTGGCGCGTGGCGGCGGTATGGCACTGGAAATGATCGACACCTATGGTAGTGATCTGTTTAATGCCGATTAATAACCTGCTTAATAATAGTTTTTAATCTTTTTAAGGGCTATCTTGGACAGGGCTAACGAAGTCTTAGTTTAGTTATTCATTGGGTTGCGATTGAGTCGTTCAACTCAATGAAACCTGATATTATCTAACTTCGACAATATATCAGATGGGGCAGTTCTTGGTGAATACTGTTATTATTATGACTTTTCCTAATTAATTTGCAGCCATGAAAAAAATTTTTACGCGCGGTCCATCATTTTTATTAAGGCTATCCATCGTGGTAGTTTTTTCGATTTTTCTATTTATTGCAGATGGAAAGTTTGATCTGTTTGCCTCATCCCGTATTTATTTAAACTCTCTGGTTAGCCCGGTGCAGTATGTTGCTGATGTGCCGCAAAAATTATTCAGTGCTGTCTCTGATAACGTAATGACTCGTCATGAGTTAAAAGCGCGTAATCAACAGCTAGAAAAGGATAACCTGCATCTTAAAGCTGACCGTCTGCTACTCACGCAATTAGAAAATGAAAATAGACAGTTACGCAAACTGCTCAATTCAGAGCGAACATTTACTAATAAACGCATGATAACCGAAGTGATGAGCTTACGATCCGATCCTTTTACCCATCAGGTTTTGATCGATAAAGGTGCCGCGCACGGTGTTTATGTCGGCCAGCCGGTGATCAATGAAGAGGGGGTCGTCGGGCAAGTTTCTCAGGTCGGCAGCACAACCAGCCGGGTTTTATTGATTGTTGACGTAAGCCACGGGATTCCGGTTCGTGTTCAGCGTAATGATCTTACCGCCGTGCTCCACGGTAGTGGTGACTGGAACAAACTCAATGTACCTTTTGTGCAGAGTAATGCGGATTTGCAGGAGGGCGATCTGCTTGTCACTTCCGGTTTGGGCGGGCGTTTTCCGGCGGGTTACCCGGTTGCCCGCGTCAGTCATTTTAACTATCAGGAAGGCGCGCTTTATGCTGATGTCAACGCAACACCAGTCGCTCATTTAGACAGAAGCCGCTATCTGTTATTATTATGGAATGATCATCACTATAAAGAGTCTGATTTGCCGCGTAATCTCTCCATCGCCGCTGCGTCATCACAACCCTCTGGTTCACCGGCAGAAAATGATGCAGAGACTGTTTCAGATCTGCTCAAAGCTGCAGAAACAGAAAAAAAATCTGCACCACCGGAATCTGTGAATGTCGCTACTGAGTAATTATTTTGTCATCTATATGACCTATTTTGCCGGTTTAGTCTGTGCTATTTTTCCTCTGCCGAGCATCCTCAATGCCTTTCGTCCTGACTGGATGATTCTGATTATTTTTTATTGGGTGCTGGCATTACCACACCGGGTCAGTATAGGTCATGCTTTTATTCTCGGTGTCATATTTGATCTTTTATTAGGTTCGACATTAGGCATGCACGCGTTGTTATTTTCGTTATTAGCCTACATAGTAATCACCAATTACCAGCTTTTTCGTTATTTTACTATTGTTCAAACAACGCTGATAGCGGGACTGTTTTCTTTGTTCTCTAAACTGATCCTGTATTTGATGGCATCTGGTTTACAGGATATTATTTTGCATAAGTCTTATTTCTGGTCTGTATTCAGCTCGATGCTGATTTGGCCATGGTTTTTTCTTATGCTGCGTTTCATTCGTCTCCGCTTTAAGGTCGTATAATCATGGCATTTTCTATTTACCTTGCGTCGAGTTCGCCTCGCCGTCGTGAACTTCTTAGCCAAATTGGGGTCTCATTTGACCTGGTACCTGCTGTAATAGAAGAAGTACCGCAAGCGGGCGAATCGGCGCAAGATTATGTTTTACGCTTAGCTTTGCAGAAAGCTCAGGCGGGGTTTGCAAATAGTAAGCGGAAAAAGCCGGCCTTAGGTGCAGATACAATAATTACCATAGAACAAAAAATATTAGAAAAACCGCGCGATAAACATCACGGGGAAGAGATGCTGAAATTATTGTCCGGACGTACCCATCATGTATTAACCGCGGTAGCATTGTGGCAGGACGGATATTCAAAAAGTGTCCTGGTTAAAACGGAGGTAAGCTTTAAAAAATTGAGTGACCGGGAGATTTCTGACTACTGGCAATCCGGCGAGCCGATTGATAAAGCCGCAGGTTACGCTATTCAGGGAATTGCTGGAAAATTTATTACCAATATTTCGGGTAGTTATAGCGGTGTTGTCGGACTTCCCCTTTTTGAAACAGCCGAGCTTATTAAAACGTTTATAAAAGAGGTAAATCAGCACCGTTAAATGGTGACTTTTTACTTTTTTTTGTAATAAAGGCACTGTTTGTTAATCATCCTGATTGCTGACTGCAGCTGCGTTTAATGAGCTCATTTTATAACTGGATCCTTCTTCTTTGATCTGCAGCCTTTTTTAAAATTTTTTTTTGTATATAGTATTTTCTTGTTGGCCTTTATGGCGTTGTTTTTGATTAAGAAAGCGTTAAGCTTTACCTCGGTGTCGACTCCAATTGTTTAAGCTGCCATTCAGAGATGAAATAAAGTATTTATACCCAAACCGTTTATAGATGCAATAAACGGTTTGGGTATAAATGACTGCTTAATATTTCGATATTAGATATTATCCGGCACAAAAATTATGAAAGAATTTTAAAGGAAGTAAAAAAGAATGTCCGTTGAATTATTAATGAATATTACGCCAACAGAAACGCGGGTTGCGTTGGTTGAAGGCGGAGTATTGCAAGAGTTACATATAGAACGTCAGGCGACCAAAGGTATTGTTGGTAATATCTATAAAGGTAAAGTGAGCAGAGTATTGCCAGGCATGCAGGCTGCCTTTGTCGATATTGGTTTGGAAAAAGCGGCCTTTTTACACGCTTCAGATATAGTTCCCTTTACCGAGAGTCTTACCCATTCTGAAAAAGCGAAGTTTAAAGCTGCTGATATCGCGCAACTGGTCCGTCCCGGCCAGGATCTTATGGTGCAGGTGATTAAAGATCCACTTGGCACAAAAGGAGCCCGTCTGACCACCGATATTACCGTGCCCTCCCGTTATTTGGTTTTTATGCCCGGCAGCCGGCATGTGGGCGTTTCACAACGTATTGAAAGTGAAAAAGAGCGTGCACGTTTAAAGAAAATCACCCAAGGGTGTTGTGAAACTGAACTGGGTGGTTTTATTATCCGCACAGCTGCGGAAGGGGCGCCTGAAAATGAGCTGGTGAATGATGCCGCCTTCCTGCTGCGTGTTTGGCGGAAGGTATTGACGCGTCGCCAACGTCCAAAAAATAAAAACAGATTACTTTACCGTGATTTGGGACTGGCATTTCGTATCCTACGGGATTTTGTCGGCGGGGAGATAGATAGAGTCAGGATTGATTCGAAACTCAATTATAAGCTAATCAAAGAGTTTACCCATGATTTTGTTCCTGAACTTGAGGATAAAATAGAGTGTTACCGCGGTGAAAGTCCTATTTTTGATCTCTTCGATGTCGAGAATGAAGTGCAACGTGCATTGGAGCGCAAGGTAGAGTTAAAATCCGGTGGTTATTTAATTATTGATCAGACAGAAGCAATGACCACTGTTGATATCAACACCGGCGCTTTTGTTGGTCATCGAAATCTTGAAGAGACGATATTTAATACTAATATTGAAGCCACGCAGGCGATTGCCCGGCAATTACGCTTACGTAACTTAGGCGGCATTATTATTATCGATTTTATCGATATGCAGTCAGTTGAACATAGACGTCGCGTATTTAGCAGTTTAGAGCAAGCCCTGGCAAAAGATCGCGTTAAAACCAGCCTCAATGATTTTTCACCCTTAGGGTTAATTGAAATGACCCGTAAGCGCACCCAGGAAAGTTTGGAGCATATTTTTTGCGGCGTGTGTGAACAGTGTAACGGCCGTGGTTATGTTAAAACTGTCGAAACAGTATGTTACGAGGTGTTACGTGAAATATTGCGGGTTAACCGTGCTTATAAGGTCGACCATTTTGTCGTCTATACTTCACCGGCTGTTGCCGAGGCGCTACAGGGTGAAGAGTCCCATAACTTAGGCGAACTGGTCTTGTTTATGTCAAAAGAGGTTAAAGTACATGCCGAGCCTCTTTACGGACCGGAGCAGTTTGACGTGATAATGATGTGATGTGATGGGTTGTTTTGTGCAGCTCCGAAATTACACTGCTGTTGTGCATGACTGCCTCTCTATTATTCCGTGTTGCAGGTAGATAAATTGAAACATTCCATTTTCAAGTGGTTAAGACGGTTCTATGCATTAATTGCTGTTAAACTGTTTATTTTGGCCGTGCTGCTAACCGTAGTGCGTATTTTATTTGTCCAAATCGATGACTATAAGAGCTATGCAACACAATGGTTAGCAGAAGAATACAATTTAAATCTAGCCTTTCGCGATGTTTCTGCCGGCATTGATTTCTCAGGATTAATGCTAAATGTCAGCGATGTTGAGCTGATCGATGCTGTTGAGATACCCTATCGGCTTAAGCTCGATCACCTGTTTATTTATCTGAATTTTTGGCAGAGTATTACAGAACAAGCGCTGGTGTTTAACCGGATATCGGTGCAGGGGGCTGATATTACTGTTAAATCCCCCCGGGAAAATACTCACAATTCAGAAACTTCGTCTATCACTCTGGCTTCCCTGCAAAAATTATTGTTGGTGCAGCTGAGCAAGGTTGGCGTTAAGGACAGTCAAGTCCATTTTAAAGACCACCTTGGGCGTAATAAAACCATTGTTATCGAAAAATTAAACTGGGTAAACGAAGAGGGGCGTCATCAAGGCACCGGTTATGCGTCAATTCCCAACAGCATAGATAATAGCTCATTAGATTTTGTGGTGGATTTAGTCGAACAAAATGAAAACCCGACAGCCCTTTTATTAGGGAAGCTTTATGTTGAGGCCGAAAATTTCAATATTGCCCCCTATTTAAATGAGCGAGTCAATAAAAATGCACAACTTTTTGATGCAGTATTAGGTTTCAAAGCGTGGGCTGAATTCTCATCTAACTCGCTGCGCGCACTGCAATTGCAATTAAATAATACCCGGTTGAATTGGGTACAATTAGGCCAAACCCATCGCTGGCAGATAAACAGCGGATTACTGCAGTTTACAAACAGCGGTAATGCGTGGTTATTAGACAGTTATGATCTTGATATCACACATAATCAAAAAAAATGGCAAGGCTTTAATATCAGTGCTCACGGCGATCCGGCGCATGCTTATTTTGAATTTGATGAAGTGAACGTTAAAGAGTTAATGCCTTTCTATTTATTACATTCTGATTTGACAGAAGATAAAATGGAATCTCTGCTCGCTGTTGATATTCAAGCTCAGATCGATGATTTAACACTGCTTAAAGACAGTGCAGATGAAGTGCATTTTACAGCGCACTTAAGTGAGTTTAACAACCGGCCTCATGGCGCAATACCGGGCATAAGTAATGCGCAGATTGAGGTTGTCGGTGCTAAACCTAAAGGTCAGTTGAATATAACCTTGCCCGAGCAGAATATCTATTTTGACGGGCAATTTAGCCGGGAGATGCCGGTGCAGAGTGCGCAACTTGATCTGCGCTGGCTGCAACTCGAAAATGGATTAAAATTATTCAGTGAGCAAAGTACATTCAATACCCGCGATCTTAATACCACGACTGAGTTTTCACTGTTTTTTCCAAATCAACATGCGCAAAATACAAGTCCTTTTCTGAGTTTATATACTTATGCAGATCTTAATGATGCAGGCAATGCACAATATTATTTTCCAATCAAAGCGATGGGCAAAAATGTCTTTAATTACCTGCAGCCGACTTTAAAAAAAGGACAGGTAAAGGGGGCTAAGATATTGTGGTATGGGGCGTTAAATCAATACCCCTATCAAGGCAACAACGGTATCTTCCAAGCCTGGGTACCATTACGGGAGTCTCAATATGATTTTTATGGTAATTGGCAGGGGCTGACTAACCTGGATTTAGACCTTTTATTTGAAAATGACCGGTTGACCATGAACGCACATAAAGCATCATTAGGCGATGTAGACGTCGCCGGGCTTAATGCCGGTATCGATCATTTAAACCGCAAGGGCATTTTAACTATTAATGCCGATATTAGTGACGATGCACAAAAAATCAGTGACTATTTAAAAGCTTCTCCCCTTAAAAACAGCATCGGCAAAGCTCTCTCGGTGATTGAGGTGCAAAAACAATTACAAGGGGAATTACAACTGACCATTCCTTTTGAACGTGAAAAGCAGAACACTGAAACGCGCGGACGGGTTAAGCTGGCCAATAATAATATAAACCTGCACTTAGCCGAAAACATACTCCTTCCCTTAAAGGATGTGCAGGGTGAGTTTAGTTTTATCAACGGTAATTTAATTGCGAATAATCTTGATGCGCAGCTCCTGGAGCAGAAGGTACAGATCTCCTTCAATAGCAAAGAGCAGCAGGAGCGTTATCAAGTCACGGCGAATGTAGCCGGGGACTGGTCACTGGATAAACTGAAAAACGGACAGAACTGGCTGAATCCGCTGCCCATTTCAGGGCCGTTGGATTGGACGGCGAAGGTCAACTTTACACACCTTCTGTCGGGCGGTTATCAGTATAATGTTGCTTTCAATTCGACAACACGGGGGATCACTGTTGCTCTTCCTCTTCCCCTGGAGAAAAATGCACTGCAGTCCTGGCCGACCGAAATTGTTGTTTCAGGAGATGAGAATAACACTGCTGTTGTGGGCACAATAAAAAACAAATTATGGCTGAGAGGCGGGTTTGACTATCAGCAAAAACAAAAAAGTACTCCTTATTTTCAGTTAAATATCGGCAAGGATAGCCCCTCAGTTAGCAATAAAAATAAGCAATCAGTTAACCTGAGTCTGGATAGGCTGGATATCACCCGCTGGTATCAGCAGTGGCAACGCTACAGTCAGCAGAGAGACAGTCTTAAAACAAATAAAACAACAGATTCAGAGAGTCGCGGGCTTGTTGCGCTGGATGAAATAAATATTGCGGTAAAAAAGGTCAGGTTATTTTCACAACCTATCAATAATTTAGCCATATCAGCTGTTAACGATGGTAAAAAATGGGATGCGACGGTTAACTCGAATAAATTACAAGGCTCGCTGCAGGTCTATGATGGTGAACCAATACGTGTTGATGCTGATATTAGCAAGTTGAATTTCCAATCGATGAATTTATCCAGGATTAATGCGCACCAGACTGCTGAACAGGAGATTAGCTCAGCAAAGCGTAATTTATTAAAAGAGTATCCGGAAATACTGTTAAGTTGTTTAGAGTGTATCTATGGCGATATGAATTTTTCGCCATTGCATGCTCATATCTTTCCAAGTGCGAATAATCTGAATATTAATTACCTTAAAATCGGAGATGAACAGGAACTCACTGAAATATCTGGTGTTTGGGATCAGAAAAAAACAAATTTGATTGTCAAAAGTGTCGGCAATGGGAATTTGGATATTGTTAAAAGACTCGGTTATAGTAGTCCTGTGATTCATTCTGAGTCTGAGTTAAGTGGCGCTGTAAATTGGATTGGAGCACCCTGGCTTTTTAATCTGGCTTCCTTAAATGGTAGTTTTTCAGCAACATTAACAGACGGTGCGATTACTGAGGTAAATGACAACGGTGCGCGATTGTTAAGTATTTTCAGTCTTGACGGGATCCGCCGCACCCTGAACAATGAATTCAATAACGTATTTTCCAAAGGTTTTAATTTTGACCTGCTCAAGTTTTCGGGCGATATCACTGACGGTATTGTTAAAAATGATGATTTTTATTTAAACGGCTCTGCCGGGAAAATTTCAGGCCGGGGATTGATTGACCTGCCAAACTATGACACTAATTATCGGCTTAGTTACAGCCCCGCGGTGACCTCCAGCCTGCCGGTTTTAACCGCATTTGTCATCAGTCCGTTAAGCGGCGCGGCGGTGTATATGTTAAGCAAACTGTTAGAACCTGTTGTTGAAACCATTGTTCGTGTTGATTTTAGCGTCAAAGGTGCGTTGAACAACCCGGAGGTCAAACTGACCAATAGACTAAAAGGGAAAATAAAACTACAGAATAGTGCTGTTTTAGAGCAGATGAAGGGCCTTAACAGTGAGAATGGTAGTGAATAATGGCCTGCACACCGCTGCTTACCACGCTATAGAGTAAATTTTGGACATATTAACGAGGAACAACCAGATGTTTAATTTATCTGCAATACAGATGGTAAGTGGCAGTGATCCAAAAGAAAATTTAGCGCAATTAAAAAAATTATTAGCGGCATTGTCTCCCGCTTCCGGGCAGTTAGTCCTGCTGCCTGAAAATGCTCTGTGTATCGCAAATAAAGGGAGTTATCTCGCGTTATCTGAACATTTAGGCGATGGTTATTACCAGGGGCAGTTAAGCGCTTTGGCAAAACATTATCAATGTTATTTAGTCTGTGGTAGTTTCCCGATTAAAAGTACAATAGCGGATAAAATATTTACCACTTGTCTGGTGTTTTCACCGCTTGGTGAATTGATTAGTTATTACCATAAAATCCATCTTTTTGATGCACAGGTTCCCGATAAGACAGGGCTTTACAAAGAGTCCGATGCTTTTGTTCCCGGTCAGGAAGTTAAATTATTTGACTTTGATGGCGGGAAGGATTCTGTAAAAGTCGGATTAACTATCTGTTACGATTTACGTTTTCCTGGGTTATTTCAAACATTACGCAGCCGCGGAGCGGCAGTTTTACTGGTACCGGCCGCGTTTACGCAAACTACAGGACAAGCTCACTGGTTACCTTTATTACAAGCGCGGGCAATCGAAAATCAGTGTTATATTATTGCCGCTAATCAGGGAGGCGAGCATCAGGGTGGGCGTCAGACCTATGGCCATTCAATGATAATTTCCCCCTGGGGTGAAGTACTTAAACAATTGAAGTATGGTGAGGGCAGTATTCAAAGCTCCTTTGAAAAATCATCTTTAGAAAAAATTCGACTAGCTATGCCAATACTTGCGCATAACCGTTTTACATATACCAATTTGATTAATTAAATGCTCTATTTAGACCAAGAAAAAATGGATGAAAGCAAGGCATTGGTTGCAGCAACCAGTTGTTCTAAGTGTACAAAATCGTATGGAACGATTTTGAGCAGTTTTAGCTGGCGACAAAGTGGTGAAGAACCGGACGTTCTGAATCAAATCAATGGCAAAGACTAAAACGTAGTTTTATGTCTGGCTGGCATCCATTTTAACCAGTATAAATGAGTAGATAATCAGTCGGATTAGTATTAACCAGCTTTTACAAGCTTAGAGGATATATCAATGTCTTTCGATAAAGTATGCGAACGATTTTTAGCACCAGCACAATTACAAATTAGCGATTTAGAATCTCAGCTTGCTTGCCTGAATACCGAACAGATCGATTATGCAGATTTTTATTTTCAATCAAGCCGTCACGAATCATGGCTATTAGAAGACGGAATAGTCAAGGATGGCAGTTATAATATCGAAAAAGGGGTTGGAATTCGCGCCATTTCCGGTGAAAAAACCGGTTTTGCCTACTCAGATCAGATTTCCTTAAAAGCCATTAGTGATGCGGCCGGTGCAGCAAAAAGCATTGTAAAAAGTGGTCAGGAAAAACAGGTCAAGCTTATTATGCCAACATCTGCGCCATTAATTTATGGCCAGTCCGATCCCCTGCTAAGTTTATCCAGGGAAAAAAAGATAGCCCTGTTAAAACAAGTTGACCTGTTTACCCGCGCCCTGGATCCTTCGGTTACGGATGTCACTGTCTCATTAAATGCTGTTTATGAAGAGATTCTGGTGGCAGCAAGTGATGGCACCTTGGCGACGGATATTCGTCCGTTAGTGCGCTTTAGCTGCTCAGTTTTAATTGAAAAGAAAGGTAAACGCGAGCGCGGTAGTGCCGGCGGTGGCGGCCGTTTTGATTTGGACTATTTTACCGATAGCAGTGAGGGCGAAGCGTTGGCTTTTGGCTATGCGCGCGCAGCTGTTCATCAGGCATTGATCAATATTGAGGCGATCGATGCACCGGCGGGTTCGATGCCGGTGATCGTCGGTGCCGGCTGGCCGGGGGTCTTATTGCATGAAGCAGTAGGGCACGGCTTAGAAGGGGACTTTAACCGCAAAGGTTCATCGGCGTATGCGGGATCTATCGGTCAGCAGGTGGCGTCAAAACATTGTACGGTTATTGATGATGGCTCGATTAAGGATCGCAGAGGCTCTCTTAATATTGATGATGAAGGCACTAAAACCCAACGTAATGTATTGATCGAAAAAGGCGTATTAAAGAGCTACATGCAGGATAAATTGAATGCGCGATTAATGGGGGTTGCGCCTACCGGAAATGGCCGCCGGGAATCTTATGCCCATTTGCCCATGCCGCGGATGACCAATACCTTTATGCTTAATGGTGACTATGAGCATGAAGAGTTAATTGCAAGTGTTAAAAAAGGTATTTATGCGCCTAACTTTGGTGGAGGGCAGGTGGATATCACCTCCGGAAAGTTTGTTTTCTCAGCTTCTGAAGCCTATCTTATCGAAAATGGTAAAATCACCACACCGATTAAAGGCGCTACTTTGATTGGTAATGGTTTTGACGCGATGCAGAAAATATCCATGGTGGCTAATAATATGGCACTCGATCCAGGCGTTGGTGTATGCGGTAAAGAGGGACAAAGCGTACCTGTCGGGGTGGGTCAGCCGTCAGTAAAAATAGATCAATTGACTGTAGGTGGCACCAATTAAAAAACTATAATAATTATTACTTTCTCTGTAGCTCTGCTCTTGTTATATAATTAATAAGGGCAGCCTATTTACTTAGGCAAAGTAAGGGCGGATTATTATTGGCAGTTGCTCTTGTTGATTGTCTGCTTTTTGGCTTTCTCGCGACGGCTGAATATTGAATTTATTCCCTTCTGTTTTCGTTATTATGTTGGCTGAAGCATTATGTATTACGGCGAAAAACTCAATAGCATAACGCATCTGGTTGGTACTGTTTTGGCACTGATTGGTTTTGGTGCACTATTAACCATCAGTATTCAGGCAGACAATTGGCGGATAATGCTCAGCTTCACTGTCTTTGGTGCTACTCTTATTCTGCTTTATACCATGTCCACCCTGTATCATAGTCTGCATTCTCCCGGACTTAAAAAAATATTTCAGAAACTCGATCACATCTCAATTTATCTGCTTATCGCCGGTACCTATACGCCGTATATGCTGGTTTCGTTACCTGATAGTAACGGTTTTATCATGCTGATATTGATCTGGGGATTAGCTGTTGTCGGTTTATTAGCGGATATTTTTATTGCCGAACGCATTGAATGGTTACAGGTAGCTATTTATCTGCTGATGGGCTGGGTGTGCACATTTAATTATGCGGAGTTACAAGCGGCTATGCCAAGTGCCGGTATTATCTGGTTGACGGCCGGGGGCGTGGCTTATACAGCGGGGATCCTGTTTTATATTCTCGATCACCTTAATAAACTCACTCATGCCCACGGTATCTGGCATCTGTTCGTGTTATCCGGCTCTATCTGCCATTTTATCTCTATTGCCGCCTATGTCAGATAAGCTCTAGCGGGTGAATCTCTGAATAAGCAAGTAGCCTGCAGAAAGAGAAATGTTGTCGGCATTTCTCTTTCGATAAAATTATAAACAAACAGGTTTCAGATAAATAAACAGATCTTTTGCTGCCTTGGCGGGCTTTTCTAATTTCTTTTCTTTATTTGCCTGACGTACAAAGTGACGCAGTTTTTGCCGGTCAAGTTGCGGGTACTCCAGTAACAGCTCTTCTATTTTACTGTTGCCCAGCTCAATTAACTGATCTCTTAATAACTCTAAGTTTTGTGTTGCATGGGTTAGCTGCTGATGTTTATTGTTGAGCTTATCAAGCGTGCTTTGTATCGCTTCTGTATCTTCCGTTCTTAATACTTTACCGATATATTGTATTTGACGGCGCAGCGCTTCATGCTTGCCGCTGATTTTATGGGCAACAGAAATAGCATGGAAAAGCGATTCACTGCCGGGTATCTGGGCGAGTTGTTTTTTATTTAATTCAACTAATTCACGTCCAATTAATTTCAGAGCCTCAGCTTCACGTTTAATTTGAGATTTACTGATTTCATCTTCAGCAACTTCTACAACTTTTTTATTCATAAATTTATTTTCTATCACGGTTAAAGGGTATAATTACGCACATCATAACATCATCGCAGGAAGGTTGCTTTAAAGCATGTTATTCTATACCCATGTTACTTCAAGATGCAAAATCAGCAAGCCAAATTGTTTTTAGATGCTAGACATAAAATTGAAGTATAGTCACCCTACATTGATATTTTATAACGACGCAGATGAATACAATTTGGCTTGCCCTAAGGGGGCTCAGCTCGGAAACCAGTATTGCGTTACAGCATTCGATAAGGGAACACCATTATCCTCATGCTGAGCCTTATTCTGCTCTCCGAGCTGACTCCTGATAAAGCATCTTGAAGTATCATGAGCATATTATACGTGAACGATTTTAAAATGCAGTACGCCTGCGATGTACTCCGGTGTTATTAATCATAAATTACAAAGCGTCACTGTTGTTAACTGGTTTAATAAGATCATAATTTTCCTCTCATATTTTATTTTATTCTAGGTGGTGTATTAATCATGATTGAAGAGAAACAACAACTCGAAAATGCTGTCAATGAAGCATTAATATTTGCTCAACAACTGGGCGTCGATCAGGCTGAAGTTGCCCTGGGAAAATCAACGGGAATTTCCGTAAATACACGTTTAGGCGAAGTTGAAAATATTGAGTTTAATCATGATGGGGCGATGGGAATCAGCGTTTATCTGAATCAGTGTAAAGGTAGCGCATCCACTGCTGATTTAAGTCTCGAAGCTATTCATGCAAGTGTTAAAGCCGCGGTTGATATCGCTAAATTTACCAGTAAAGATCCCTATGCAGGTTTACTGGATCCTGAAAGTTTGGAAACGGCTCCCCTTGACCTGGATCTTTATCATCCGACTCGCTGTACGACTGAAGATTTTCTGGCAATTGCCAAAGAGTGTGAAGATATCGCACTATCCAGCGATTCTCGCATTGTTAACTCTGACGGAGCGGCATTTAACAGCCATGCAAGCATTAAGGTGTACGGCAATAGTAATGGTTTTCTGCACAGTTATGCAACTAGCCGTCATAGCCTGAGCTGTATGCTGATTGCACAGCAGCAGCAGGAGATGCAACGGGATTATAGCTACACCAGCGGCCGTGATGTAAAGGATTTGCTCTCAGCTAAGTGGGTCGCTGAAGATGCGGTAAAACGTACTGTGGAACGTTTGGGTGCAGCTAAAATAAACACCCAGGAGAGTCCGGTTATTTTTGCCCCGGAAGTGGCAAGCGGTTTATTCGGTCACCTGGTTAGCGCCATCAGCGGTATGAGTTTATATAAAAAATCGAGTTTTTTGCTGGATAGTTTAGATACGCAAATCTTCCCGAAGTGGATGCAGATAGCTGAGGATCCGCATATTATTAAAGGTATTGCCAGCAGTCCATATGATCAGGAAGGTGGCAAAACCACTAAGCGTAATATTATTGAAGACGGCATATTACAGACCTATCTGTTACCCGGTTACGCTTCCCGCAAATTGAACATGAAAAGTACCGGTCATGCAGGCGGTATTCATAATTGGTTTATTAAAACAGGTAATTTAGACCTGGCCGGGCTGTTTAAAGAGATGGGCAACGGTTTGTTTGTAACCGAATTGATGGGGCAGGGGGTGAATATGGTGACCGGAGATTATTCCCGCGGCGCATCAGGTTTTTGGATTGAAAATGGGGTGGTTGCTCATCCTGTGCATGAAATAACCATTGCCGGTAATTTAAAAGAGATGTTTATGGGGATTGTTGGAGTGGCTAATGATGTTGACCAGCGCAGTAGTCTTAAAACCGGCTCTATTTTAATCAATAAAATGAAAATAGCAGGGCAATAATATATATAACGCAAAAAAGCCTGTTTTAGAAACAGGCTTTAGTAAGCAAGAGTTATTGATTATGCAGAATAAAGGCTTCAGGGTAGATGTTTTTCATTTTGGCCAATATATTCTCTGCTTTTAATTGGCTGTTAAAGGGGCCTAAGCGTAATTTATAAAGCTTATCTTCACGGATAAATGAACTTGCCACCTGATATTGTTGACTGTGTGCCTTACCTAAATCATTCGCTTTATCGGGCAAAGAGGTGACCAGGTATTGAATGAAATACTCACCGTTAAACTGATTTGCCGAATCTTCCTCTGCAGGAAAATGCAGCAGGTTTATTTCAACTTCCGCCGTACCATTTTTTAATATACCCAGTTTATGCGCTGCAGCGTAGGAAAGATCAATAATCCGCCCTTCATGGAATGGTCCCCGGTCATTGATCCGCACAGTTATCTGCCTGTTATTTTCCAAATTTTTGACAGTAACATAACTGGGCAACGGCAGGTTTTTATGAGCGGCACTCATGGTAAACATATCATAACGCTCACCGTTGGAGGTTAAGTGACCATGAAATTTATTGCCATACCATGAGGCTTTGCCCCGTTCGGTCAGCTCTGTAATCCCCGTCAGTACTTTATAATCAATCCCCCGTACGTTGTAATCCTTATTACCACCAATAGAATAAGGCTCATAACGGGGATTGACGTCTTCAACATGACCTAATGGCGGAATGTTATCCGGGCTGTGATCCTGCTCTATTTGGTAACGACCCTTAGAAGTATAGGAGCTGCACGCAACAAGCATACTGACCAGCAGAAACACTATCGATATTTTAAATTTGTTCATTTTTTCTTACTTAGAATTAAAACGTTTATGGGTATTGATTGACATTAGTACGCCAAAACCTGCGATTAAAGTCACAATCGAGGTGCCTCCGTAGCTTATTAACGGCAGTGGGACACCAACCACGGGTAATAAACCGCTTACCATACCAATATTTACAAACACATAAACAAAAAAGGTCAGGGTAATGCTGCCCGCCACTAATTTTGTGAAGCTATCCTGTGCTTTATTTGCTATCCACAACCCCCGGCCAATGATAAACAGATAAACAGATAACAGTACTAAGATGCCCAGAAAACCAAACTCTTCAGAAAAAACGGAAAAGATAAAATCGGTATGCCGTTCAGGTAAAAATTCAAGTTGAGATTGTGTTCCCTGTAACCAGCCTTTGCCTGAAAGGCCGCCGGAGCCAATGGCAATTTTAGACTGGATAATATGGTATCCCGCACCGAGGGGATCAGATTCCGGATCGAATAGCGTTAACACCCGGCCGCGTTGGTAATCATGCATTAAATAAAACCATAAAATGGGAATAAATGCGAGCACAGCCGCTGCTGCAACAGCAATATATAACCAGGAAATTCCTGACAGGAAAAGCACAAAGATACCCGATGAGGCTACTAATATTGACGTGCCTAAATCTGGTTGCACGGCAATTAAAAGGGTCGGAATAAGCACAATTAACAGGGAGATAAAAATATCTTTCAAACGGGGAGGCAAGTTATACTCACTAATATAATAAGCGACCATAAAAGGCATGATCAGTTTCATAATTTCAGATGGTTGAAACTTCGTGAAACCGAGGTCTAACCAGCGTTGGGCACCTTTGCCGACGTGCCCGAAGACCAACACCGCGATCAGCATTAAAACAATAATGATAAAAATCGCCGGTGTCCAGCGCTGGTAAATTTCAGGCGGAATTTGTGCTATTAAAAACATTACACCGAGCGCGATAGATAAGCGAATGACTTGCCTTAACAGCATTTCATCTCCTCCCACCGAATAAAGAACGGTGAGACTTAACCCCATTAACGAAAATAACCCGATTAAAAGCAGAGGGTCGATGTGTAAGCGATAGAAAATACTCTTTTGAGCCTGGGTGCTGACCATGATTATAAACCTGCTGATTGCATAACAGGTGAGGAGACTTTGTTAGCAAAATGTTCATCAAATAAGGCGCGTACAATAGGAGCTGCGTTACTGCTCCCGCCCCCCGCGTTCTCTAACACAACCGTCGCAACCACCTCAGGTGAATCAAAAGGAGCAAATGCAACAAACATCGCGTTATCGCGATGGCGTTCATCTATTTTATCCGCATCATATGTTTCATTTTCTTTTATATTAATAACCTGGGCGGTACCTGATTTACCGGCGACGGAATAGGTGCTGCCGGAAAATGCTTTATAAGCTGTACCGGATTTTTTACCCGTCACACCATGCATCGCATCCAGAGCTATTTTCCAGTAATGAGCATCTTTCAGCTGGATCGCTGTTTGTGGTGTTACTTCGGGTACAACCGGGCCTGCATCAGAAATAATAGATTGCAGCATCTGCGGCTCGAGTAACTCACCTTTACGGGACAAAATAGCCGTTGCTTTAGTTAATTGAATCGGGGTGACGGTCCAGTAACCTTGCCCGATACCCACCGAAATAGTGTCACCGTCATACCAGGGCTCTTTAAAGCGTGCTTTTTTCCATTCCCGTGAGGGCATAATAGCTTTAGTCTCTTCGCCGATGTCAAGACCGCTGTAATTGCCAAAACCAAATTGTTGCATAAAAGGACTGATCCGATCGATCCCCATTTTATAAGCGGTGTGATAGAAAAAAGTATCACAGCTTTCCTCTATCGCATGATAAACATCGACATTTCCGTGACCCCAACGCTTCCAGTCGCGAAAGCGCCGTTTAGAATTTGGTACAATCCACCAACCCGGATCGTATATTTCTGTTTTTTCAGTAATGACACCGGTATCCAAGGCTAATAAGGCCATTTGCGGTTTAATGGTGGAAGCTGGCGGATAGCGTCCCTGAGTAGCCCGATTAATTAAGGGACGATCTTTTGACTGCAGAAGCTCCTGGTATTGTGAAACCCCGATGCCTTTTACAAAAAGGTTAGGATCGTAGCTTGGGCTTGATACCAGACTTAAAACCCCGCCTGTTCTAGCATCCATCACTACCACACTGCCACGGTTTTCACCTAATAGCTGTTGTGCTTTTAATTGCAGTTTTACATCAAGGTTTAATATAATGTCTTTTCCGGGAACCGGGGGAGTGAAGCTAAGGGTGCGGATCACTTTACCCCAGCTATCGACCTCAACCTGACGCTGACCGGGTTGCCCATGTAATAAATCTTCATAATACTTTTCTATCCCCAGTTTACCGATATATTCAGTGGCTCGGTAACGTGCACTTTCACCTTTCTCTTCAATGCGCTGCAGGTCAGTGCTATTAATTTTGGCGATATAACCCAGCGCGTGGGTGAAAGTATCACCAAAAGGATAAAAACGTTTAAGATTAGCCTGAATTGAAAATCCTTTAAACTTGTGCTGATTAACACTAAAAATAGCGACATCTTTTTCGCTTAATTGCTGGCGAATGACGATTGCTTTGAAGGATCTTGCATTGCGGTTATGGGTATAAAAATTTTTTATTTCCTGATCTGTTAAGGCTAATAATTTTTGCAGCTCAAGAATATTTTTTTCTAAATTTTCAGTTTTATTAACAATTACCTGCAGATTATAAACCGGACGGTTCTCGGCAATAATAATGCCATTGCGATCGTATATGAGACCTCTATTTGGCGGAATCGTCTGCACACTGATGCGGTTTGCATTAGAGCGGGTCTGATATTTGTTAAAAGAGGTTATCTGCAGGTAATAGAGGTTACTGATCAAAATACCAATGGCAACCATTATGGCGATAAAAATAACCAAAGTACGGCGCATAAACAATGCGGATTCTGCGGAATGATTCCTTATGTTGATGCGTTTTTTAACCACGTTTATTTATTCTCTATGGTAGGGGTGGTTAATCGTTAAAGTAAAAGCGCGATACAAGCTTTCAGCTACGATAATCCGGACTAACGGGTGGGGTAAGGTTAAAGCCGACAGCGACCAGCGTTGTTCTGACTTTTCAATACATTCAGGTGCGAGCCCTTCAGGACCACCAATTAATAAACTGATATTTCTCGCATCTAACTGCCATTTGTTCATTTCATCGGCAAGTTGTTCTGTTGTCCATGCTTTTCCTGTTACCTCAAGTGTGACAATTTTATTACCTTTAGGGATCGCTGCCAGAGTCAATTCCCCCTCTTTTTTCAATATCCTTTTTATGTCTGCATTTTTACCACGCTTTCCTGCATTGATTTCCAGCAATTCAAGCTGCATCTCTTTAGGAAAGCGCCGGGCATATTCCTGATATCCTTTTTCAACCCAGTCGGGCATCTTTGTGCCGACTGCGATTAACTGAATTTTCATTAAGCTGAATGTTCCCAAAGTTTTTCAAGTTGATAAAACTGTCTTGTTTCATCCTGCATCACGTGTACAACAATATTGCCCAAGTCCAGTAATACCCACTCACTGCCTTCTAAACCTTCGATGCCCAGCGCAGGTTCGCCTGCATTCTTGGCTGCCAGTGCTGTTTGCTCTGCTACAGAGCGAACGTGGCGCTTAGAATTACCGGTACAGATAATCATAGTGTCAGTGACATCTGAGGTTTTTGAAACATCGATCACCGTAATATCTTTCGCTTTCATATCTTCAAGTTGTTGTAATACAAATTTTATCAATTGTTCGTCTTGCAAAGGGAATTCCTTTATTAATAGAGTAAAAATTTTAATTAGTTGCGCAGTATATCACGACCAATCTCTGCCTTGATAGTCTTGTTGAGTATTTGATTTTTTTAAATTCACCTTAATTACCTGTTTAAATGCAGCCATCTGCCCGGTAGCACTAAATAATGAAATCCATTGCTTGCAAAAGCGCCATACTTTATTAGACTTCAAAGAAATGTGGGGAAAAGTGTATTATTGTGGGTATTTTTTCTCTAAAGCGCATCTTTTTCATTAAAATTACCATATGGATCTTATATAGTTATGCTGCGCGGTGCTAATGCAATCAATCTCGATACTAAAGGAAGAATCGCAATTCCAACACGATATCGCGACTGGCTGGCAGATACCTGCCAGGGGCAGTTTGTGTGCACTATTGATATCCAGTCGCCCTGTTTACTGATCTATCCGCTTAATGAATGGTTGTTGATTGAACAGAAATTGCGTGCTTTATCGAGTACCAACCCGCAGGAGCGCCGAATACAGCGTCTTATTTTGGGCTATGCAACAGAAAGTGAATTGGACAAAAGTGGGCGAGCTTTAATCGCACCAATCCTCAGACAACATGCAAAATTACAAAAAAAAGTAATGTTGGTTGGGCAGTTAAATAAATTTGAATTGTGGGATGAAGAGATGTGGAATCAACAAATACAAGATGATTTACAGGATGGTTTGCCGTCAGGAGAAGAATTAAGTGCAGGATTAAGGGAGTTTTCACTTTAATGGCTAAACATATCACAGTATTGCTTGATGAAGCGGTGAACGGCTTAGGTTTAAAAAAAGACGGTATATATGTAGACGGTACTTTCGGACGTGGTGGTCACTCCCGCCATATTCTTGCTCAATTGGGCGAACAGGGCAGGTTGATTGCAATTGACCGCGATCCTCGCGCCATTGAAACCGGTGAAGCGCTGATGAAAGAAGATCCGCGTTTTACTATTATTCATGGTCCTTTTTCTGGCCTGGCTGAATATATAAAAGCCTTAGGGCTTGCCGGTAAAGTTGATGGAGTATTACTGGATCTTGGTGTTTCTTCCCCGCAACTTGATGACGCTGAGCGTGGTTTTAGTTTTATGCGTGATGGCCCGTTGGATATGCGTATGGATCCGACATCGGGAATAAGTGCAGCAGAGTGGTTAGCAAAAGCGGATGCTGATGATATTGGTTGGGTATTGAAAACCTTCGGTGAAGAGAAGTTTGCTTACCGAATTGCCCGTGCCATTGTCGCAGACCGGGATGAAACCCCGTTTATACGCACACTGCAATTAGCTAAATTAATAGAGCGCCTCTGCCCCAAAAGAGAAAAGAAAAAACACCCGGCAACGCGCAGTTTTCAGGCTATTCGAATTTATATAAACAGTGAATTAGAAGAAATCCACAAAGTACTTGATGGTGCATTGGAGATATTAGCCATTGGCGGCCATCTGTCAGTGATCAGTTTCCATTCGTTAGAAGATCGGATCGTTAAACGTTTTATCCGCAAGCAGGAAAAGGGGCGTGAATACCCTCCCGGTCTGCCGTTAACAGAAGAACAGATGAAACAGGGCAAGACACTTAAATCACTCGGCAAAGCACTTAAACCAAGTGCACAGGAAATTAATGAAAACACACGGGCGCGCAGTTCCGTATTACGTGTTGCACAGAAAATAGCACAACCAGAGAGCGAGTGATGTGAATACACCGGATAAGAGTTTACTGTCTTTAATCGCCACTGATTTACGCAGAAATTTTTTTTCAGTTCTTCTGGGGATTTTGATTGTGTGCAGCGCAATTTACAATATTTATATTACCCATGAAACGCGCGGATTGGTTACTAAAATTGAGCGCTTATCGCAGGACAAAGACAATTTAATGATTGAGTGGCGAAATTTATTAATTGAAGAGCATACTCTGGATGAGCATAGCCGTATTCGTAGTATTGCAGTGAAGAAATTGTCCATGTCACAAACAACAAAAAATAACAGTGTGTTAGTGGAATTAAGATGAAAATTAGAAGGAATTTGAAAAGGCAGAAAATAAAGCTTCCGACGAGGAAGAAAAGTGTCTATGGAACGTTTTCATCAGGACGTTATATTTTTGTTTCAATTTTGGTTGCGGCGATTGCTGTATTATTGATCAGTCGCTTAGCTTATCTGCAGGTTATTGAGCCTGAATATCTCACTAATGAAGCGGACAAACGCAGTTTACGGGTGACAAAATCCGTCGCGCATCGTGGAAATATTGAAGACAGAAACGGTGAAGAGTTAGCGGTTAGTGTGCCCGCCTATGCGATTTGGGTGGATCCTAAAGTAGTGAAAGAGGAATTCGCTTTTAGCAAGCAGGAGTATCTGGAAAGTGTTGTTGTCAGTACTAAAACGGGTAAAGAAACACATCAAAAACAGTTATTCAACGAGTCAAAAAAATGGCCGGCTTTAGCTGAAGTGCTGGATATTGAATTTGATAAACTGGCTGAAATCATGCAAAAACCGCATGCCCGATTTGTTTACCTTAAACGCCAGGTAAATCAGCAAATTGTAGAATATATCAAAGAGTTACGATTGCCAGGTGTCTCGGAACAGCTGGAATCGCACCGTTTTTATCCTACCGGAGAAATTAACGCCAATATTTTAGGACTAACCGATCTTGATTCTCAGGGGATTGAAGGAATAGAAAAAAGTTATAATGATTATCTGCAGGGGCAAACCGGCAAAAAACGTGTACGTCAGGATCGCCTCGGTAATGTTATCGATAATATAGAGATCCTAAAAGTAAAAAAAGCAGCGGGTAATTTACAACTCAGTATTGATCAGCGAATTCAAGCGGTGGCTTATAGTGAGCTAAAAAGAGCCGTAAAAATAAACGATGCCACTTCCGGCTCGATCGTTGTGTTGGATGTTAATACAGGTGAAATTTATGCGATGGTAAACTATCCATCCTTTAATCCTAATGACCGCAATCAGTACCAGCCTTATAAACTAAGAAACCGTGCCATAACTGATACCTTTGAGCCTGGCTCAACGGTTAAACCCTTAGTGGTTTCCAGTGCTCTGATTTATAAAAAAACCGATGTTGACGAAGTCATTGATACGTCGCCGGGCTGGATGCACATTGGTGGGCGTCGTGTTCGTGATGGACATAATCTGGGTAAAATTGATCTGGCCATGATCTTGAAAAAATCCAGTAATATTGGAGTCAGTAAACTGGCATTACGCCTGCAGCCTGATCAGCTGCAGCAAACCTTTGCCGATTTTGGTTTTGGAGATGATACCGGTATCGGCTTAGTGGGTGAGAGTGCCGGTCGTTTGCCGATACGACGCCGCTGGTCTGATTTTGAGCTGGCGACGATGTCCTTCGGTTATGGCATAACCACCACCACCCTGCAGCTTGCCAAGGCCTATGCAATTTTGGGAAGCGGTGGTATAGATTATCCGACCTCAATCTTAAAAAATTCCACGCCGGTACAGGGAGAACAGGTGATCCCGAATCATATTGCCCGTGAGGTTGTGGAAATGATGGAAGGGGTCAGTGAAAAAGGGGGCACTGCGCCTAAAGCAAAAGTCGAGGGTTATCGAATTGCAGGTAAAACAGGCACTTCACGTAAAGCCGAAGCCGGTGGTTACGGAGACGATTATGTCGCGGTATTTGCCGGATTAGCCCCGGCAAGTAAACCGCGATTTGCTATTGCCGTGATGATTAATGAGCCGCAGGGTGACAGGTATTATGCCGGTGATGTTGCAGCACCTGTCTTTTCCAGCGTGATGAAAAGTACTCTTTTATTAAGTCATGTTCGTCCGGATGACGACAATGATCGTTATACCTATCTGGAGTCTAATTGAACATGCCTCACTATTCCGAGACCATTTTATTAGATGATTTAATCTCTCCCTGGTTAACAGCCTATGACAGTTCAATCATTGTCTCAGGATTAACTTTAGACAGCCGGATGATTGGCCGCGGTGATCTATTTGTTGCCATTCAGGGCGCGCAGCATGATGGCCGTAATTTTATTGCTAACACTATTAAAATGGGCGCCTGTGCCGTGTTGTCGGAAACTAAAGATAAATCTGAACATGGCAAGGTCAGATTAGTCTCAGGTGTGCCGGTGTTCGAAGTTTATAATCTCCCTGAAATATTAAGTGCGTTGGCATACCGTTTTTTTTTCGGGAAAACAAAATTACACAAAGTGATCGCGGTAACCGGCACCAATGGTAAAACAACTATCGCCACTCTGTTAGCCAATTGTTTTACTTTATTGGGCAGGCAAAGTGCCCAGATGGGGACTATTGGTAACGGTTTATTCGGCCAGCTAAAAAGCAGCTTAAATACGACGTTAGATGCGATATCTGTGTTCTCTGAATTGCGCCGGTACCAGCAGCAGGGAGTCGAATATACGATAATGGAGGTCTCTTCACATGGACTGGATCAAGGCCGTGTATCTGCATTACCTTTTTTAAGCGCAATTTTCACCAATTTAACCCGCGATCATCTTGATTATCACGGCTCTATGGAGCGCTACGCGTCGGCCAAAAAATCTCTGTTTGAAAAGTTTCCGTTAAAGCAGCGCATCATTAACGTGGATGATCCTACCGGTGCCCAGTGGTTGGCTGATTTTCCCGATGCAATAAGTTATGGTTTTAAGGCCGATGTGTTAACTAAAAAGCAGTCTTATTTACGTATAACTGATGTAGATTATCATACTCAAGGTATTGATTTTTCATTCAAGTCAAGCTGGGGAGAAGGTAAAATATCAGCTCCTTTTTATGGCGATTTTAATGTCGCGAATTTAGCGGCTGTATTAACCCAGTTGCTGGTCGAAAATATCAGCATAGCGCAGGCAGAAAAAATATTTCCGAAATTAAATACCGTACCCGGTCGCATGGAGCAGTACCATTTTGCCAAGCGTAATATCACCTTCGTAGTTGATTATGCCCATACGCCCGATGCATTAGAGAAAGCCTTATTAGCGCTGCAGAAGCATAAATCTGCAGGCCGACTTATCTGTGTTTTTGGCTGTGGCGGTGATCGCGATAGTGGTAAACGTCCGCAAATGGCTGCAGTTGCCGAAGCCTATGCGCAAAAAGTAGTTTTGGTTGATGATAATCCGCGTACTGAAAGCGCTGTTTGTATCGTTGAGGATATCCTGCAGGGGTTTACAGACCCGCAGCGGGTTGAGGTTATTCATGATCGTCAGAAGGCGGTGAATTTTTTATTAAATTCCGGACAGTCTGGTGATATTGTACTGCTCGCCGGAAAAGGCCATGAAGATTACCAGATTTTTGGTAAACAACGTGTTTATTACAGTGACAGAGCATTATTAGCCGCATTACAAAAAGCTGAGTGACTTGCTGTTACCAGATAAAAATAATAAAAAGGTATTAACATGATCAGCTTAACACTTGCTGAAATAGCGAAAGCAACAGATGGGCAGGTTATTAATTGCACTGAGCAACAGGTTGTTATTAATAATATCAGTACCGATACAAGAAAAATTCAATCTGGCGATCTCTTTATCGCTTTGCGTGGGGGTAATTATGATGCCCACCAATTTTTAGACCTCGCCGCAAAACAAGGCGCAGCTGCTTTATTGATTGAACAGAAAACAGCAAGCGGGTTACCCTGTATTGTCGTAAAAGATACCCGCATCGCCTTAGGTTTATTAGCCACCTATGTCAGGCAGAAAATCCCGCATCTGAAGTGTGCAGCGATTACCGGCAGTAACGGTAAAACTACTACAAAAGAGTTACTTAGTGAAATATTACGCAGCCATGCCGGTAATAATGAAAGTGTCTTAGCCACTGCCGGCAATTTCAATAATGATATTGGCTTACCCCTTACTTTATTGCGTTTAACTGAAAAAATCAGTTATGCCGTGGTGGAATTAGGCGCAAACCATGCTGGTGAGATTGCTTATACATCCAAACTTGCCCGCCCCGATGTGGCATTAATCAATAATGTGATGCCCGCTCATCTTGAAGGTTTCGGCTCTCTGGAAGGGGTTGCCCGGGCGAAGGGGGAGATCTGGTCAAGTCTCGGGGAAAATGGGATAGCTGTGGTGAACCTGGATGCAAATTTTGCCAACGATTATTTGCAGCAACTGCAGCAGTTAAACCGTCAATATTTAACTTTTTCTACGGCGGATACTAAAGCGGATCTGTATGCGGCAGATATCCATTTTGATCCGTCAGGTAAAGCTGCTTTTGTTTTAAATCTGCCCTTTGACGGGGAACGCCAGGCGGTTAATATCCAGTTAAATTTAGCCGGGTTGCATAATGTCAGTAATGCCCTGGCAGCCGCTTCAATGGCGATAGCGTTAGGCTGTCAGCCTGCGGCCATTCAAGCCGGTTTGAGTGCTGTGAAACAGGTTGGCGGTCGGGTTGATTGTTGCCAAATCGGCGAATTGATTACCTTAATCGACGATAGTTATAACGCTAACTCTGCTTCTGTGAAAGCGGCTATCGATCTGCTAATGCAATATCCTACTGCCCGCCTTCTTATTCTCGGCGATATGGCAGAGCTGGGGAACTTTAGCGACAATGAACATGCACTGATTGGTGAATATGCCGCGCACAAAGGGATTCAGGGCCTGATGACGGTCGGTCAGTTGACCTTGAAAACCCATCATGCTTATTTGCAGGCCGGCGGTGGCGAAGCAGTACATTTCACTGATAAAGATCAGCTAAATAGTTACCTGCAGGATGTATTGTTACAACAAAATGAAAAGCTGACGATTCTGGTGAAAGGCTCTCGTGGTGCAAAAATGGAAGAGCTGGTCAACTTTATTAAACATGCTGCGCAATAAATTCGGCCATCGATGTGCCAACAATAATGATCATTAATCAACAGGATATAAGACTATGATAGTCTGGTTAGCAGAGTTACTTTCGAACCATTTTACATTTTTTAATGTACTGACATATTTGTCAGTGCGGACAGTGATGGCGGTATTAACCGCATTAGCATTTTCATTGTTTTTCGGACCTAAATTAATCCGTTTTTTGCAAAAATTTCAGATCGGGCAAGTTGTACGCAATGATGGTCCCGAATCTCATTTCAGTAAGGCGGGAACGCCTACCATGGGCGGTATTTTAATTCTCGGGGCAATCTCTTTTGCAAGCTTATTATGGGCGAGGCTGGATAACCATTATGTGTGGATCGTGCTCTTTACCACTCTTGCATTTGGCGCCATTGGTTTTATGGATGATTATTTAAAAGTGATTCGCAAACATCCTGACGGTTTAATCGCCCGCTGGAAATATTTCTGGCAATCGGTTAGCGCATTGATCATCGCCGGGGTTTTGCTGTTCACCGCTTCCTCACAGGCTGAACTCACTTTTGTAATGCCGTTTTTTAAAGAATATATGCCTTATCTGGGCATGGCTTTTATTCCTTTAGTTTATTTCACTGTGGTAGGCAGCAGTAATGCGGTTAATTTAACCGATGGGTTAGACGGCTTAGCGATTATGCCCACAGTGATGGTTGCTGCGGCATTTGCATTAATTGCTTACCTGACCAGCCATGTAAATTATGCTCATTATTTATATATTCCCTATATCCCTAAAGCCAGTGAATTGGTGATTATCTGCGGCACTGTTGTCGGGGCCGGTTTAGGGTTCTTATGGTTCAATACTTACCCTGCACAAGTTTTTATGGGGGACGTCGGCTCTCTCGCACTTGGGGCTTTACTCGGTGTAATTGCTGTTTTGGTGCGGCAGGAGGTTTTGCTGGTTATTATGGGCGGGATCTTTGTGGTCGAAACACTGTCGGTCATCCTGCAGGTGGGGTCCTATAAAATGCGTAAACGGCGCATTTTTAGAATGGCGCCAATTCACCATCATTATGAGAAAAAAGGTTGGCCTGAGCCGCGAGTAATTGTCCGTTTCTGGATTATTACCATTGTTTTAGTCTTAATCGGTTTAGTGACACTAAAGGTACGTTAACATGTCTAGTCAGCAGATTGCAGTTGTAGGGCTTGGAGAAACCGGATTATCCTGCGTTAACTTTCTATTAAAGCAGGGGAAACAAGTCACCGTATTTGATACTCGCCAGAGTCCGCCTGGGCAGGACAAACTTAGTTCTGGCGTTAAGCTTATTAAAGGGCCGTTGAGCGGTGAGTTACTTGCTCAATTTGATCTGCTTATTGCCAGTCCCGGTATTGCATTGGCAACACCGGCATTACAATTTGCAGCTGTAAAAGGTCGTGAGATTATTGGAGATATTGAGTTATTTGCCCGGCAGCTTAAAGAGCCAGCTTATGCGCACGCCAAGTTAGTGACTATTACCGGTTCAAACGGCAAGAGTACGGTGACCAGTTTATTGGGTGAGATGGCCGCGGCAGCAAAGGTAAAGGTTGCTGTCGGCGGTAATATTGGTGTTCCTGCCCTGGATTTACTGGCACCGGAGGTCGACTTATATGTTCTGGAGTTATCCAGTTTCCAGCTGGAAACAACATCTTCATTAAACGCTGATATCGCGACGATCTTAAATGTCAGTGAGGATCATATGGATAGATATGACTCTTATCAGCATTATATTGCTGCAAAACAGCGTATCTATAAGCAGAGCAAGATGGCTTTGTTTAACCGCGATGACAAGTTAACTTACCCTGAAAAACACAGCCCTAATAATGTGAGTTTTGGTTTCGATCAAGGTTGTTACGGTCTGATCAAAGATGCAGATGGCGAGGTATTTTTAGCTGAAGAGGACGTGCCGGTACTGGCTGTCAGGGCACTAAAATTAAGCGGCAAGCACAATTGGATGAATGCCCTGGCTGCTTTTGCCTTGGGTAAAGCGGTCGGTTTAAGTGAAGCTGCAATGTTAACCACTCTGCAGCACTATGGCGGTTTGGCGCATCGCTGTGAGTTTGTTGCGCAGATAGACAATGTCCGCTGGATAAATGACTCAAAAGCGACCAATGTCGGTGCAACGCAAGCCGCATTGGCCGGATTATCGGAAACCATCACAGGTGATGTGCATGTGATATTAGGCGGAGCTGGCAAAGGTGCTGATTTTAGTGAGTTATCGGCCGTCCTGCACGAGGTTCATGGCGCGATTATCTGTTTTGGGGCAGATGGAGATAAAATAGCCAAACAGAATAAACGTGCGCAACTGGTGGAGAATTTAGATCAAGCCGTTGCCAAGATTTACCTGATGGCAAAACCGGGCGATCTGGTTATATTAAGCCCGGCCTGCGCCAGTTTAGATATGTATAAAAACTTTATGGCTCGAGGTGACCATTTTAAATCTTTAGTTAAAGCATTAGCAGCGGGAAAAGCTGATGAAGTTATTTAACCGGATACGCCATCGCTTCAGCGGCAATCCGTCGCAGCCTTATGATCAGCAGCTGCTAATCGTCACCTTTACTCTGATGTGTATAGGTCTGGTTATTGTCGCTTCTTCCTCTATTCCTGAGGGTATTGCTTTATCATCTGATCCGTTTCGTTTTCTAAAGCGCCATGCCGTTTACCTGATACTCTGCCTGATACTGTTGTGCGCTGTTGTTAATGTGCCCATGCAGCGCTGGTATAACTATCAGAGTATTATCCTTTTTTTGGCTTTTTTCGGATTGTTTGCGGTACTGATAGTCGGCACTGAAGTCAATGGTGCTCACCGCTGGTTACGTCTTGGCCCGGTCAATATTCAACCCTCAGAGTTTTCCAAACTTGCCATTATTTTCTTTCTAGCCAGTTACCTGTGTCGCCGCCAAAAAGAAGTGATTGATACTATTAAAGGTTTTATTAAACCATTGATAATATTGTTCTTTTTTTCATTATTGCTAATGTTGCAACCGGATTTAGGGTCAACGGTGGTGATTGTTATTGTGATGATGGGCATGCTCTTTATTGCCAATGCCAGACTGATTTCATTTATTGGTATTGGCGTTGCTATGTTAACTGTTATTGTTGTTTTGATCCTCACCTCTCCCTACCGTATGGCGCGTGTTTTTGGATTTTTAGATCCTTGGGCAGATCCCTTCGGTCGAAGTTACCAATTAACACAATCTCTGATGGCTTTTGGACGCGGCGGCTGGTTTGGTGAAGGGTTAGGCAACTCGGTACAAAAATTAGAATATCTGCCGGAAGCACATACCGATTTTATTATGGCAATACTTGCCGAAGAATTAGGTTTTGTTGGTGTGAGTATTGTTATTATTTTAGAATTTGTGCTGGTTTATAAAGCCTTTTCGATCGGTAAAAAAGCACTCCAGCAGACGGCTGTTTTTTCCGGTTATGTTGCTATTGGGATTGCCATCTGGTTTGCTTTTCAAACAGCGGTAAATGTCGGTGCGGCGTCAGGCATTGCGCCGACCAAAGGATTAACACTGCCTCTGGTCAGTTATGGCGGTTCAAGCCTGATCACTATCGCGGTGGCCGTCGGTTTATTATTACGCATTGATTTCGAAACACGTTTTGCTGCAAAAAACGTGAGAAAAAAAGCCAAAAGCCCCCGGAAACCTAAATTAAAAGAAATAAAAGATGAAGTCGAGACACACTAAAAAAACATTACTGGTAATGGCCGGCGGTACCGGGGGACATGTTTTTCCTGGTCTTGCGGTGGCTGATGCACTAAAAGAGCAGGGCTGGCAAGTGAGTTGGTTGGGTACAGCGGATCGTATGGAGGCACAACTTGTTCCTGAACACGGTTATGAAATTGATTTCATTGATATCGCCGGGGTACGGGGAAACGGTTTAAAGCGTCTGTTGATGGCGCCAATACGCATTATTAAATCTATTTGGCAGGCGCGTGCGGTATTAAAAAAACGCCATGTCGATTTGGTCTTGGGAATGGGCGGTTTTGCCAGCGGACCGGGTGGTATCGCTGCCTGGACAATGGGGATACCGGTGATTTTACATGAGCAAAATGCCGCAGCAGGCTTCACCAACCGAATTTTATCACGTTTTTCTAAACGGGTTTTAATGGGATTTTCGGGGGCCTTTGATCATAAAAAAGCTATGTTGGTAGGTAACCCCGTGCGTAAGCAACTTGTAGCGTTGCCCGGTAAAAAGATATCCCCTGAGAATAGCCCGCTGAATATTCTGGTTGTCGGCGGCAGTTTAGGCGCTAAGGTATTAAATGATCTATTACCTTTAGTTTTCAGTACCTTTGCAGATAGACAATTGAATATTCTCCATCAAAGCGGCAAAGGCCATTATCAGGCTTTACAAGAGAGCTATCAACAACGCCGGGTTAAGGCTGACGTAAAAGAGTTTATTGCTGATATGGCCAGTGCTTATGCCTGGGCCGATTTGGTTATTTGCCGCGCCGGAGCATTGACCGTTGCGGAGATCGCTGTGGTAGGCTTACCGGCTATTTTTGTGCCTTTACCACATGCTGTTGATGACCATCAAACTAAAAATGCGCAATATCTCGTTGATCAGGGCGCGGCGGTATTAATTCCACAAAAAGAGCTGACTGAAGAAAAATTAAGTGATTATTTGCGTACATTCCTACAAAATAGAGGATTACTGACTGAAATGTCCCAAAAGAGCAAGAAAATAGCAATTACTGATGCTACTGAGCGTGTTACTGCTATCTGTAACCAATTAGTTTAAGCAACATGCTATGCATTATTATTGCTGATAACTTTATTTTATAAAAGTGACTTATTATGACGAAAATCGATCTAACCCAAATCCGTACCATGATACCCGAAATGCGCCGTGTGAAACAAATCCATTTTGTCGGCATCGGTGGTGCAGGTATGGGCGGTATTGCCGAAGTATTAGCCTATGAAGGTTATAAAATATCAGGTTCAGATATTGCCGAAAATCCGGTCGTTGATCGATTACGTTCACTTGGCGCTGAAATTTTTATCGGACATCGCCAGGATAATATATATGGGGCTTCAGTGGTGGTGGTTTCAACGGCAATAAAAGCGGATAACCCCGAACTGTTAGCTGCCCGGCAGGCTCGAATTCCAGTGGTTCGCCGTGCAGAAATGCTGGCTGAGCTGATGCGTTATCGCCATGGTGTCGCCGTTGCGGGAACACATGGTAAAACCACGACAACAAGCTTAATAGCCAGTATTTACGGGCAGGCTAAGCTGGATCCCACCTTCGTTATCGGGGGGTTATTAAATAGCGCCGGTACTAATGCAAAATTAGGACAAAGTCGCTATTTAATTGCTGAGGCAGATGAAAGCGATGCTTCATTTTTACATTTACAGCCTATGGTTGCCGTGGTAACAAATATTGAAGCAGATCATATGGATACCTATCAGGGGGATTTTGAAGTATTAAAAGACACTTTTATCCGCTTTATACATAATCTGCCTTTTTATGGCACGGCCGTGGTGTGTTTAGACGATCCTGTTATTGAGAAATTAATTCCCCATTTTTCCCGCCAAACGATAACTTATGGTTTTCATGAACAGGCTGATGTACGCATTTCGGGCTTTTTACAAAGCGTGAATCGCAGTGAGTTTTTAGTGCATCGAATTAATAAGCCGGTCTTGAAAATCCAGTTGAATCTGCCTGGTAAACATAATGCGTTAAACGCTGCGGCCGCGATTGCTGTTGCAATGGAAGACAATATTGATGATGCGTCAATTTTATCCGCTCTTAATGAATTTGCCGGTATCGGCCGCCGTTTTGAACAATATGGTGAATTTGAAACGGGACGCGGTAAAGCTATTTTAGTTGATGATTACGGGCACCACCCGACAGAAGTACAAGCGACCATTAACGCTGCACGCGCGGGGTGGCCTGATAAACGCTTAGTAATGGCTTATCAACCACACCGGTACACCAGGACACGGGATCTTTATGAAGATTTCGCGCATGTTCTGGCACAAGTTGATCAACTTTTACTACTTGATGTTTATGCCGCAGGTGAAGCACCTATTAGCGGTGCCGATAGCCGCTCTTTATGTCGGACCATACGGCAGCGCAGCGGTAAAGAGCCTATTTTTGTCGCCAATCCGGAGGATCTGCCGGCGATGCTCGCCCAGATTATTGCTGAGGGTGATCTAGTCCTGACGCAAGGGGCTGGCAATATCGGCAAGGTGGTAAAAACCTTAGCTGAATTAAAACTAGATATAGAAAAAATGAAACAAGCGGGTAGCAGAGAATGAGTGTAGATTTTGGTAAGGTTGCTGTGTTATTTGGTGGTAACAGTGCGGAGCGGGAGGTTTCTTTAAGGTCCGGAAAAGCCGTGTTGAGTGCATTATTACGCCAGGGGGTTAATGCTTATGCCTTTGATCCTAAATTTGATGATATAACCGGGCTAAAAAAATTAAACTTTGACCGTGCTTTTATTGTTCTGCACGGTCGGGGTGGTGAAGATGGGGTGATACAAGGTTTTTTAACCACGTTGAATATCCCCTATACAGGTAGTGACGTATTGAGTTCGGCCATTGCCATGGATAAATCAAAAACCAAACAGATTTGGCAAAGCCTGCAGTTACCGACTGCGCCTTATCAAATTATTGAAAAAGACACCTTTAACTCAAGGCAAGCTGAAGATATACTCAAAAAATTATCAGGGACAGTAATGGTCAAGCCGGTTAATGAAGGTTCAAGTATCGGTATGGCAAAAGTGAGTAATGCAGGTGCGCTGATTGATGCTCTCAATGAAGCTTTTAAGTTTGATAATAAAGTGTTACTGGAAACGTGGATAACAGGTCAGGAATACACTGTGTCGATGTTAAATGGTAAAGCATTGCCGGCTATTCGGATGCAGACCAATAATGCTTTTTATGATTATCAGGCTAAGTATCAATCTAATGATACACAGTATCACTGTCCTTGCGGCCTTGAGCAGGATAAGCTGGAACAATTAAATCAACTGGCAAGTGATGCCTTTGCAGCCGTAGGTTGCAGCGGATGGGGGCGAGTTGATTTTATGCTGGATCAGTCAGGGCAATGGTATTTGCTGGAGGTTAATACCGTACCGGGCATGACTGAAACCAGTCTGGTGCCTAAGGCAGCTAAACAGGCCGGTTATGATTTTGACCAGCTTGTAATAGAAATTTTAAAGCAAACGCTGTAATACTATGTGGGATAAATTAAAAAAGATCAAAATTGGCAAATGGATAAGTTTGATCTTTTTTCTCCTGTTAATTTATGGGTTGCAGGACAGTTACTTTAAATTAAAAGCATGGTTAACCGATGAGCAATCATTGCCGCTAACTTCCTTGATTTTAACTGGTGAAATGCAGCATGTTTCATCGGATGATGTACGTTTAGTCTTAAAAAAACAGAAAAATCGTTTGAATTTTTTCACACTGGAAATTGCAGAGATTCAGAAACAGATTGAAGATATGCCGTGGGTTTATTCTGCTTCAATACGTAAACAATGGCCTAATACAATAAAAATTCATATCGTTGAGCAATCAATTATTGCAATTTGGAATGATAAAATGTTGTTAAATCGGGGCGGGGAGATTATTCAAGCCTCACCTGAGAGCGTTTCCGGGCAGTATATTGCGCTCTATGGCGAAGATGAATTTGCCAGACAAGTACTGCAGACTTATTTGGAAGTTGAGCAGTTATTAAAAGTGAACAAATTTAAAATTGCATCTTTAAGTAATGATAAGCGTAACTCAAGCAGCATCATGTTAGAAAGTGGGATAGCCTTGCGCCTTGGAAAAGAGCAGAAACTGGACCGTATTCAGCGATTTTTAACTGTTTTTCCATTGATAGAAAGCAAATATGATATCAACACAATTGACTATTTAGATTTGCGCTATGATACGGGCATCGCGATTGGTTGGAAAAAAGAAAATCTTGATAGTTAATGACTAACACAAGATTGTGTCGTTAGAGAAAGATAAACAGTGAGTTTTGGATATGGACAGTAGTTATACAGTTGGATTAGATATTGGCAGCAGTAAAATTGTTCTCTTAATTGGCGAGCAGATGGCTAATGATACGATCAATGTCGTAGGTGTTGGAGAGGCGCCCGCCAAAGGTGTTGAACGGGGATCTGTTACTGATTTAGATGCTGTCGTTGCGGCAATTCAAAAAGCATTATCGGTTGCTGAAAAGATGGCAAACTGTAAAGTATCTTCAGTCAATTTATCCGTTTCCGGCACGCATATTGAGTCGAGAAATGAATCGGGCACCTGGGCTATCGAGGATAATGAAGTCACCCAGTATGATATTGCCAATGTTATTCATAATGCACAATCGGTGAGAATACGTGATGACCAGCGTTTATTGCATGTCATTCCACAGCAGTATGCAATTGACTCTCAAGAGGGTATTAATAACCCTCTCGGATTATCCGGAGTTAAATTAAAAGCGGATGTGCATTTGATTACCTGTCATAACGATCTGGTCAAAAATTTAGAAAAAGCTGTTGAGTTATGCGGTTTGTCAATCGATCAGCTAACCTTCTCCGGCGTCGCTTCGAGTACCGCTATTTTAAGTGATGATGAAAAAGAATTAGGCGTTTGCGTCGTTGATATAGGCGGCGGTACGATGGACATCTCAGTTTATATTGCCGGTGCATTGCGTTATAGCTTAGTGTTAGGTTATGCAGGAAACTCAGTGACTAATGATATTGCTTATGCATTCAGTTCCCCCCCGAGCTCAGCTGAAAAAATTAAAATAGAGCATGGCAGTCTGTTACGCGAGTCTGTTAGTCCGGACGAGTTGATTGAGTTAACCAGCGTTGGCGGTCGTTCGGCACGGACTCTGCAGCGGCAAAGGTTAGTTGAAGTGATTGAGCCTCGCTATAGTGAACTGCTTGGTTTAATAAGAAAAGAGTTAGGTAAACTCAATAGCGGACTTGAACTGGATGGTTTAAAACGGAAATTGGCTGCCGGGATTGTAATAACGGGTGGTTCCGCACAAATTGAGGGGTTAATTGAAGTCACAGAGAAAATTTTTGATAATATGCAGGTACGTATAGGTAAGCCGCAAAACCTGCAGGGGTTGGCGGAAGATGTCACTACACCTGCCTATTCAACAGCGTTAGGGTTATTGCGTTTTAAAAATGTACTGCTCAGCGAGGGTTATGAAGGCGTGGAAGTAAGCCGTTTCTCAGTGATTTTAAATAAGTTTAAGAGTTGGTTTTAAATAAATTTAAGAGCTGGATTAAAAAATAATATTAGTAATTAATTTTTGTATAACCAAGGCGGTGATACTATGTCTGATAATTCATATAAAGTGGAAAAAGAACAAATGTTTGAAATAGTCAATGATGATCATCAACAACAAGCTGTTATTAAAGTAGTCGGCGTAGGCGGCGGTGGCGGTAATGCGATCAACTACATGATCGAAAAGGGCTTAACTGGCGCTGAATTTATTGCTATGAATACAGATGCGCAAGCATTACGTTCATCAAAAGCAGATATTCGTTTACAACTTGGTGCAAATATAACCAATGGATTAGGTGCCGGTGCAAATCCTGAAATCGGCTATCAGTCAGCGTTAGAAGATAAAGATAAAATTCGTGAGCTGTTAACCGGTGCGGATGTGGTGTTTATCGCAGCAGGCATGGGCGGCGGTACGGGAACGGGCGCTTCTCCTGTAGTGACCGAGGTGGCTAAAGAACTTGGTGCACTGACTATTGGTGTTGTTTCCAAGCCTTCCACCTTTGAAGGCAAAAAACGTATTAACTACGCAAATCAGGGGATCGCCCGTTTATCTGAGCATATTGACTCATTGCTTATCATTCCCAATGATAAACTGCAGAAGTCATTACCGCGCGGGGTTTCATTTCTGGATGCTCTGAGTGCTGCAAACGGTGTGTTATATGATGCTGTTTCCGGTTTTTCGGCAATAATCAATAATGAAGAAAGCACTATCAATATTGACTTTGCGGATGTCAGAACGGTTATGACAGAAGCGGGCACTAATGCTGTAATGGGAATCGGTGTTGCTGCGGGCGAAGATCGTGCCGAAGAGGCTGTCGAAAAAGCTATCTCCTGTCCGTTACTGGAAGATGTTGATCTTTCCAATGCCCGCGGTGTGCTGGTGCATATTGTTGCAGGCATGGATTTCAGTTGGGATGAATACCATATCGTCGGTGATGCGCTGAAAGAGTTCGCTTCTGATGATTCGCAAATTATCTATGGTGTGACTGTTAATCCTGAGATTGATACCGGCGAATTGCATGTGACAGTTATTGTTACGGGCCTTGGTGAACGTAAGGTAGATCTTGCTGCGAACCCAGCTCCGGCGGTAAACGTTGAACCGCTCAAGCCTGAAGTAGCCAGCACCCCCGAAGTACAGGAAAAGCCAGAACCTGCGGCAAAAGCAGAGGGAAATTATCTGGATATCCCTGCATTTTTACGTAAACAAGCTGATTAAATTTTAATTACCAGTTTGCGATGTTGTTCACAAACTGGTAAAGTTCCGCGAGTTATGTATTCTAAAGAGAATAGTAGGAGGAACGATGATTAAACAAAGAACCCTTAAGAAGAGCGTCAAGTCAATTGGTATCGGCTTGCACTCCGGCAATAAGGTGACTATTGAGCTGCATCCTGCGCCTGCAAATACTGGTATTGTTTATCGTCGTATCGATCTGGATCCTATTGTTACTTTCAAAGCGCATGCGCAAGCTGTCCAGGAAACACTTTTGTGTACTTGTTTAGTTAACGAACAAGGGCAAAAAATATCAACGGTAGAACACCTGTCTGCTGCACTTGCAGGGTTGGGAATCGATAACATCATTATTGATGTGGATGCCCCTGAAATCCCGATTATGGATGGCAGTGCCAGTCCGTTTATTTTTCTTCTTCAATCAGCGGGTATAGAAGAGTTAAACAGCCCTAAAAAGTTTATTCGCGTTAAAAAAACCGTGCGTGTTGAAGATGAGAAAGAAGGCAAATGGGCTGAGTTACACCCGTCGAATAGAGGTTTTAGTTTAGATTTTAAAATCGACTTCGACCACCCGGTATTTGAAGGGCAAAATCAGCATATAGAAATGGACTTTTCAGGCGATCTTTTTGTTAAAGAGATCAGTCGAGCAAGAACCTTTGGTTTTATGAAAAGTGTTGAATACCTGCAATCAAATAATTTGGCATTGGGTGCCAGTTTGGATAACGCGATTGGTTTAGATGAGTTTCGTGTATTAAATCCGGATGGTTTACGTTACGAAGATGAGTTCGTTAAACATAAGGTGCTGGACGCAATTGGTGACCTTTATCTTTCCGGTTATACAATTTTAGGGCATCTGAAAGCCTATAAAACCGGCCATGCACTGAATAACCAGCTTTTATGTGCTTTATTAGCAGATCAGGAAGCTTGGGAAATGGTGACATTTGAAGAGCCGGTAGCTGAATCGCCTGTTCAGTACATTTCACCGGTTTACGCTGTTTAGCTGAACTGACAAAACCTTTAAAAAAGCCTTTAGTTTTCTAAAGGTTTTTTTTTGTCTTCAGTGTTTAGAGTATTTGGCTAATGAACGCAAAGCAGCCTGCAGTTCAGGATCAGCATCTTCGGCTAATGCTAATAATGACTCGGCAACGTCTGCCGGCATTTTTTCTGCCCGTTTAATATTTTTTTTCGGCTGAATATGCTGTTTGTTAGTGGTTTTAGCCAGCGCTGGGTTTACCTTGATATTGATCCGTGTTAATGCCGGTGCTTGCTGGCGTAACAGTGTCAGCAGCTCAGTGCGCATAAATTGCAGGTGCATCATCCAGGTCGCATCAGGAAGTTCTATAAGCAAGCTCCCATTTTGCAAATTTCCTATTCTATATCCTTCGATATTATGTTGTTTTAAATAGCTTTGTAGTAAACTGTTAAGCTTCGTGATCAGTGCCATATCATGTTGCAGAGCGCTTTTATTTAATAACGAAGAAACGGATTTTGGTTTTCGGGTTCTATTCATTAATTTCATCGACAGTAAATACACAATGAAGAGTATAGCGGTTATCTGCTCACGTAAGGAAACGGATTCTACTTTTAATTTATAAAAACTCTGCTGGCCTGTTGTTGTTTTACACTGAATTGCTTTGCAGGCTTGAAATAATATAAGTTAGCCACCATCTTCTTTAATTAAACAGCGTGTTAATAAAGTTGGTTATCTGCTTGCTATCCGGCATCATTTTATATGAATGGATCTGTTTTTATAAGCAATGCTTTGACTTTATCTATCTGTACTAGGGTCTGTTGATCTTTCGAGATTGTTTTTGCAGCAGTTTGTTGGTTCTTTATACAAGGCAGAGCCTGTGTAGTGTAGTTATTCTTCATAAACAGGCGATAACGCAGTAGAAAGGGCCAACAAGCGCTGCCCGTAGGGTTCGGCTAAAAGCGTTTTACTCTTTGTTGCGAGGTATTTACTTAGAATGACTAAGCTACACACCTCGCGTCGCGATTAAAACGCTTTTATCTCGAACAAAAATTAACCGCGAAAGGTCAACAGACCCTAGCAAAAAAGAGTAACGGCTTTCCGAAACAGGGTTTGGCGTAAACGGATTAACATTAAATTTATTAATTTTTATACAATGAGAAACATAAAATGATTACACAGCTAATAACAAAAATAATAGGCAGTCGTAATGACCGTTATTTAAAGAAACTGCGTAAAGTGGTAAATGAAATCAATAAATTAGAACCGCAAATGCAAGCGTTAAGCGACGCTGACTTAAAAGCTAAAACGGCAGAGTTTAAAGAACGCATCGCATCGGGTGAAAGTTTAGATGCCATTCTTGTTGAAGCCTTTGCTGTTGTGCGCAGTGCCTCTGAACGAGTATTCGGGATGCGTCATTTTGATGTGCAGTTAATTGGCGGCATGATCTTAAATGATAATAAAATTGCTGAAATGCGTACCGGTGAAGGTAAAACATTGACGGCGACACTACCGGCTTACCTGAATGCGTTAACCGGTAAAGGTGTGCATGTTATTACTGTGAATGATTACCTTGCCCGCCGCGATGCGGAGTGGAATGCCAAACTTTTTGAATTCCTGGGAATAACCGTTGGTATAAATATCTCGGGGATGGCGCCGGAAGAGAAGCACGCTGCCTATGCTGCTGATATCACTTATGGTACCAACAATGAATTCGGTTTTGATTACCTGCGCGATAATATGGCCTTTGAGGCGCAACAACGTGTTATGCGTCCGCTGCACTATGCCATCATTGATGAAGTTGACTCAATATTAATAGATGAGGCAAGAACGCCACTGATAATTTCCGGTCCAACTGACGGCGATGCCACATTATATTCTGAATTGAATAAAGTAATTCCTATGCTGACTAAGCAGGATAAAGAAGACACTGAAGAATATATCGGCGAAGGGGACTACACCGTTGATGAAAAAAATAAACAGGTTTTACTGACTGAGCGTGGCCAGGAAAAAGTAGAGCGTATTTTACAGGATCGTGGTTTGCTTGATCCGGAGCAATCATTATATTCTGCGTCGAGCATCAGTTTATTGCATCATGCCAACGCCGCACTGCGTGCCCACACTTTATTTGAAAAAGATGTTGAATATATTGTCACGGATAAAGGTGAGATTGTTATTGTTGATGAGCACACCGGACGGACAATGCCGGGGCGTCGCTGGTCTGAGGGTTTACACCAGGCGGTGGAAGCCAAAGAAGGTGTGCAAATTCAAAATGAAAATCAGACATTAGCATCAATTACTTTCCAGAACTATTTCCGCCTCTATGAAAAATTAGCAGGCATGACGGGTACAGCTGATACAGAAGCTTTTGAATTCCAGTCTATTTATGGTTTAGAAACCATAGTGGTACCGACCAACAAGCCGATGATCCGTAAAGATGGCGGTGACTTAGTTTACCTAACTGAGCAGGAAAAGTATCAGGCAATTGTGGATGATATTAAGACACGTCTGGATAAAGGTCAGCCGGTACTGGTCGGTACAGTATCTATTGAGCATTCTGAGCTGTTATCGCACTTAATGGATAAAGAAAAGATTAAACACAGTGTGTTAAACGCTAAATTCCATGCCAAAGAAGCTGATATTATTGCTCAGGCAGGAGCCTTAGGATCTGTTACTATTGCCACCAATATGGCGGGACGTGGTACCGATATTGTGCTTGGTGGCAACCTGCAGGCTCGTCTGGACAAGTTAGGTGATGTAAGCGAAGAAAAAATAGAAGCAGAAAAAACTGCCTGGAAAGAGGAGCACCAGAAGGTTCTTGATGCCGGTGGCTTATATATTATTGGTACTGAGCGCCATGAATCCCGCCGAATCGATAACCAGCTGCGCGGGCGCTCCGGACGCCAGGGGGATCCGGGTGAAAGTCGTTTCTATTTATCCATGGAAGACGCCCTGATGCGTATCTTTGCGTCAGAAAAAGTATCGAATATGATGAAAAAACTCGGTATGGAAGAGGGAGAAGCAATCGAACATCCCTGGGTTACCCGTGCTATCGAGAATGCGCAGCGTAAAGTTGAAGGGCGCAACTTTGATATGCGTAAATCGCTTCTGGATTTTGATGACGTGGCTAACGATCAACGTAAAGTGGTTTATCAGCAGCGTAATGGTGTGATGGATAGCGAGGAGATCACCGACACTATTGAACAGATCTGGGATGATGTGTTCAACAGTTGTGTTGATGAATATGTGCCGCCGCATTCACTGACTGAACAATGGGATCTGGAAGGGTTAGAGCGTCGTTTAAAATCAGACTTTTTAATTGAACTGCCGGTGCAGCAATGGTTAATCGATGATGCGAATCTTCAGGAAGAGACTATTCGTGAAAAAATTGTAGAGCATGCCAAAGATTTGTACCAGGCTAAAAAAGAGCAGGTTGGTCCGGCAATTATCGCCAGTTTTGAGAAATCGGTAATGCTGCAGACAATCGACTCATTATGGAAAGAACACCTTGCAGCAATGGATCATCTGCGTCAGGGGATCCACCTGCGCGGTTACGCACAAAAAGATCCTAAGCAGGAATACAAACGCGAATCTTTTGAGTTATTCTTACAAATGTTAGAAAACTTAAAGCGTGATGTTGTGACGATTTTGTCTAAAGTACAGGTGCAGTCGAAAGAAGAGGCTGAAGCCATTCAGGAACAACGCCGTCAGGCTGAAGCGAAGGCTAAACATGAAATGCAGCATGCACAAGCGAACCATGGTGAAACAGTTTCTGAAGAAAGTGCAGATGACACCTTTAAACGCCAGGAAAGAAAAGTCGGGCGGAATGAACCTTGCCCGTGTGGCTCAGGCAAAAAATTCAAGCAGTGCCACGGTAAACTTGCTTAGATTTCCCCCGCATTTTTAACGCTTAATCAGGCTCTTTTTTAAGAGCCTTTTTTATAGGAAAATTATCTATATGACCGAAATCAGTATTGCCATTGTAAAAAAAACAGAAAATTTATTTCTGATCTGCTTACGTCCTGATGGTGTCCATCAGGGAGGGAAGTGGGAGTTTCCCGGCGGCAAAGTGAATCAAAATGAAACGGCGGAACAGGCAATGTTAAGGGAGTTGCACGAGGAAGTTGCAATCACAGCCATTGATTACAGCTTATTTGATAGGATGTTTTTTGATTATGGTGATAAACAACTTAATTTAAATTTTTTCCTGATCAGTAAATTTAGTGGAGAGGCAATCGCTAATGAAGGTCAGGTTATGCGCTGGGTTAACAAAGCGGAATTAAAAAATTATACATTTCCAGAGGCTAATGCGGCCGTGATTGCCAAACTGTAATTTTTCATTGGTGCAGTGAATTCAGAAAATCCGGGTATTTCCAGAATCCTGTTGCGTACCACAATATTTAATAAATCTCTCTGATACGTTTATAACTGGCAAAACGCGGGACATTATTTTTTGTTTTTCCACTGAAGGTATAAGTGATTGTTGCGCCAACTGGCGGTGGATTCTCACGCTCCTGATCCGAGAAGCCTGTACCAATTCTGAAGCGTATCCCTGTTTCTGTTTCAACCAATAGTGCACCGAGCCTGCCGCTGTTTCGTCCCTTGCCCGGCAGGTGCTGAATAACCACAGCTTCTGCATCTTCCTGTTTTTTTAATTTCAGTAAATCCTTACTACGGGCTACCTGATAATAAGCATCCGCTTTATGCAGCATTAAACCTTCTCCACCCTGTGCGAGAACCTCTTCTAATAATGACTGTAACTGTTCATTGCTCTGCAGTTGCTGCTGTTTAATCAATTTAAGGTAGGGTGAATCACTTAACTCTATTAACTTCTCCAGAACTGCTAAACGTGCAGTGAAGTGCGCATAAGATCCGGGCATATCAAAAATCATAAAAGAGACTTGTTGCCACTCCTGATCCGTGGCATTTTGTTTGCGGGTGATGCTGGAAACCTTTTCAAATTGATTACGACCAATCCATAACTCACCATCTAAAGGGATGATCGGGAAGTCTTTAATAAACCAATCGGGAGCATGAAAAATATTACCCTGCTTAGAGATCAGTTGCTGGCCATTCCAATAGGCGCGCACACCATCAAGCTTTTCACTTACCCAATATTTTTCTATTTTAATATCCGGGTGATAAATTGTGGCAAGCTGTATAGGCGGTGGTGGGAGATCGCCTGCGTAGGATAATGGTGAAAAAAACAGAAGTAAAAGAACGTAAACACTATACAACATAAAAAACTCCCTAGCTGTTTTACCAGTTTAGGGAGTGTATTCCATAATTACCAATCAATCTATAAAACGCATTGATAAATCAACAGCCTGAACATGTTTAGTCAGCGCACCCACAGAAATATAGTCCACTCCCGTTTGTGCAAAAGAGAGAACGGTTTTGCTGTTTACATTGCCGGAAACTTCTAAGTCAGCTTGATAATTCGGGTTTTCGCGATTAATGGCGACGGCTTCCTGCATCATGGCAATGCTGAAGTTATCCAGCATTATGCGCCCGGCACCGGCCTCTAATGCTTGTTTTAATTCTGTGATAGACTCAACTTCTATTTCTACCAGTACTCCCGGTTTCTGGATTTTGGCCAGCTCAATTGCCGCGCGAATACTGCCGCAGGCAAGAATATGATTTTCTTTGATTAAATACGCATCATACAGGCCAATGCGATGATTAACACCGCCTCCACATAATACAGCATATTTTGAGGCATTACGTAAGCCGGGTATTGTTTTACGGGTATCGAGTAACTTACAATCTGTTTCTGCTATTAAATCTGTGTAACGCTTAACTCTTGTGGCAATACCAGAGAGGGTTTGTATAAAATTAAGGGCGCTGCGTTCACCGGTTAATAAAGTGCGGGCAGGGCCTTCAGCGGTGAATAATTGACTATCCGCTTTTACAAAATCACCATCTTTGACAAACCAGGTTATTTTGACCTGATCGCCGAGTTGTCTGAACACCTCTTCGGCCCATGCTTGTCCACAAAAAATAGCATCCTCACGTGTTATCACAACCGCTTTAGATTGTTTATCTTCAGGAATTAAATTCGCTGTGATATCGCCTTCCAGCGGAGAAAGTCCGTTTAAATCTTCATCTAAAGCAATTTTAACACTGCGGATTATATGTTGTGCAACCATGGTGAATTTCCATTAAAAATAAAAAAACAAATATTACCTTAATGCATTGTCAATACCAATCTTCTAAAGTGACAACACCAAATAAAAACAGCAAAATAGGTAATAAATCTAACCTAAAGGAAGAGCATGACATTAATTATCGGTTTAACGGGCGGCATTGGCAGTGGTAAATCAACGGTATCACGTTTTTTTTCTGAATTAGGCGTGCAGATTATTGATGCTGATTTTGTCGCACGGCAAGTTGTTGAAAAAGGGCAGCCGGCTTTAGCTGAAATTGCCCGGCATTTTGGTAATGAAATATTACAGCATGGAGAATTAAATCGGGCTCTGCTGCGCAAACTTATTTTTCAAAATGAAGAGCATAAATTATGGCTGAATAATTTATTACATCCTCTTATCCGCGCTAAAATATTGCAGCAACTGCTTGTGGTTAAAGGAGATTATGCACTATTGGAAGCACCGTTATTATTTGAAAATAAATTAGAACGATTAACCGATTACAATCTGGTTGTTGATATTGAGGAAAGGTTGCAGGTGCAAAGAGCATGTCAACGTGATAAAAGCAGCGAAGAAAGCATTAAAGCGATCATAAAAAGTCAAATAGATCGCCAACAACGTCTGCAGCAAGCTGATTTTATTATCGATAATAGCAAGCTTTCTCTGCCTGAATTACAAAGGAAAGTAATACTGCTTGATCAGCAATTTCGGAAATTGAAAAACTAATTCGCATTTGTTTCCTGTTTGTCAACTTTTACTGTATTGTTATGTTTTTTCCTGGATACCTTTAGATAGAAATGATCGCTTTTGAATACCCTCTTAATGAGAAAAGCCGCAGTTATTTACGTTTCGAGTTTTTATTCTCTCAACTCAAAATGAGTATCTCTTTTGAGCATGGAAATGACACGACCGTGTTTTTTAAAGCGTTATTTGAATTGCTTGAATTAGCAGAGCGAAGCGATATTCGCCATGATTTAGTTAAAGATTTACGTTTGTTATCAGAACAGATGCATGGTTGGCTAAATTATGAACAAGTTGATCGTCAGGCGGTTACAGACTTAATTGAACAAATTGAAGCACTTGTTCAGGCTGTACTGGCCTTGCCAAAACAACTGCGTTATTTTAAAAGTAACCGTTTTTTAACCTCTTTAAAGCAGCGCTTTTTTATTCCAAGCGGTACCTGTAATTTTGATTTACCGCAGTTTCACTTTTGGCTTGCCGGTGACTTAGAAAAACGTCAGAAAGATGCACAATCCTGGTTCAGTCATTTTGCCTGTCTGGAAAAAGCCTTAATATTATTCCTTAAAATAAAACGTTCTCAAGGAGTAGTCACAACACAACTCGCTAAAAATGGTTTTTATCAGGCTGAAGTTGAAAATTGTGGCTTTATTATTGTTGAAGTTGATCAAAAACAAGCGGTTTATCCCGTAATAAGCGGTCACAAGCATCGCTATTCAATCCGTTTTATGAGTGCTGCAAGTGAAACGAATACCCAAGAGAGTGTTTCATTTAAGCAAATTTGTTGTTAGGGTCTGTTGATCTTTCGAGTACAAATTTTGTTTAATCTAAAAGCGTTCTGAGCAAGGCGCGAGGAGCGAAGCATAGTTATTCTCTGTAAACGACGAGCAACGCAGGGCGCTTTTAGATGAACCCGTAGGGCAGCATTTGTTCGCGCGATCGTATTCGTTATCGCCAGCTTATGTAGAACAACTACACTACGCAGGCTCTGCCTTGTATAAAACACGAACAAATCGCTGCAAAAATGCATGCGAAAGATCAACACGCCCTAGGAGTTTTTATGAAAGTTAACTGCCCGACGTGCAAAAAAGAAGTTGAATGGATAGTTGAAAACAGCCACCGTCCATTTTGTTGTAAACGCTGCCAACTTATCGATCTCGGTGAATGGGCTAGCGAAGAGAAAGCAATTAAAGGTGAGTCGATCACTCCTGAGGATATGCCCCGGGATAAAACGATATATTTTGATTCATAACAAAGGCAAAATAAGAGTATGCAATTTAATGATTTTTTAGAAAAAATAAAGAAACAGCCGAACGAGATAGAATTCTCAGATGTAATCGCGTTAATAGAAAAAAATTACCGGTTTAGTGAAACTGAATTCCAAAATGGCCAGCATTTGAATTTAGCCGGTCAAAACAGTGGCTCCTGCAAGATATTTTCTTTTGCAAATTTGCATCATTTGGATGAGCAGCAGACACTGGCCTGTTTTGGCCGTTATTACCGGGAAGATGTTTTAAAGCATCCTCAGGCAAGCGATCATCAAAATATTCGTCAATTTATGATATCCGGCTGGCAGGGTATTAAGTTTTCAGGACAGGCGTTGACTGAAAAGTAATCTTTACAAAGCACATGAAGATGACCTTTTCATGTGCTTTAACTTTAACTTCCGGCCAATTTAACCGTGTAGCCTTTTTTCTCCAAAAGTGTTTTAACAAGATCGCGCTGATCGCCTTGAATTTCGATAACAAAATCTTTAACGCTGCCTCCCGTTCCAGTACGTTTTTTTATCTCTTTTGCAAGCTCTTTAAGTGCTTTTTCATCAAGTTGCAGACCTTTAATTAAGATCACTCCTTTGCCTTTACGGCCTTTAGTTTCACGATGAATACGAATGATGCCGTCACCTACCGGCGCTTTTTTTTTCTCTGCTGGTTGGTTTATTTTTCCACTATCAGTGGAGTACACAAGGTTAAGATCGCTGAAGTTCATATTCTCTTCCGGTAGTCATTTTTTGCCAGTTTAACATATTATTATACCCAAGCTACTTGAAGAAGCAGTTTGCTTATAAGAGAGCGAAAACGGGCAAGGTATCGTACAATTGCTTAAATTTCTGTAGCCATTGGCTCAATAAAATTTATTAATACTAGCACCGACTTGGCTTTTTTATTTCAGACAGCCCTGTCGCTATATTGTGTAACATTATGATTTTATTGTCTTTAAGTAAATTAAGAGTAAGCGGTTGTGAGTCAACAGTCAAGGGCTTAAAGCGAGCTGGGATCATAATGACATGCTGAAAGTTCCCGCCCTTCGGGAGCGCCTAAAAATCACTCATTCAGCGTTATGTCAACTCGAAAGAGATCCCTATTCCTTCGCTAACACGCCTTGTTCTCATTCATTTTCGCAGCGCAATATTAGATCATTTACTTGCTTAGATTGGTATAAAAATGCACGCGAAAGATCAACTGCCCCTAAAACGTGGTAAAATTCAAATAACATTAGGGTCTGTTGATCTTTCGAGATTGTCTTTCAGCAGTTTGTTGGTTCTTTATACAAGGCAGAGCCTGCGTAGTGTAGTTATTCTACATAAACAGGCGGTAACGCAGTCGAAAGAGCCAACAAGGGCTGCCCGAAGGGGGCGGCTAAAAGCGTTTTACTCTTTGTTGCGAGGTATTTACTTAGAATGACTGAGCCACACACCTCGCGTCGCGATTAAAACGTTTTTATCTCGAATAAAAATTAACCGCGAAAGATCAACAGACCCCAATAACAGGGGAGACAAACTTTCACCCGAAATTTATTGTAGTTGCTCAGAAAAGCAACAAATTCCAATGCTGACAGTTGGTTAATGATAAAAATTAATTTTCCAGCGGGTAAAGTGTTTTTATTTGTTGTTTTGACGCTGGCTAAATCTATTTAACCTTTGTACAATCCTCCCCCTGATTTTGAGGATGCTTAGCATTATTGAGTATTTATTGTTGTTAACGAGGCTTTCATGAATATTAAAAAAGTAAACCTATTGGATTTGAACCGCGAAGGTTTACGTGCGTTTTTTGTGGAATTAGGCGAAAAACCCTTTCGTGCAGAGCAAGTGATGAAATGGATTTATCACTATGGTTGCGATGATTTTGATCTGATGACTAACGTCAACAAAAAATTACGCGAAAAGTTAAAAGAGCGGGCTGAGATTGTTGCGCCACAAGTCAAAGTTGAGCAGCGCAGTAGTGATGGTACGATAAAATGGGCAATGACGGTTGGTGATCAGGAAGTTGAAACCGTTTATATTCCGGAAAAAGAGCGTGCAACCTTATGTGTTTCTTCACAGGTGGGCTGTGCATTAGCCTGTAACTTCTGCTCAACTGCCCAGCAGGGATTTAACCGTAATTTAACGGTCAGCGAAATTATCGGTCAGGTCTGGCGCGCTGCTAAAATCATCGGTGTGATGGGGGAGAGCGGCAAGCGTCCAATTACCAATGTGGTTATGATGGGTATGGGTGAACCATTACTTAACCTTAATAATCTTATCCCTGCATTGGAATTGATGCTCGATGATTGGGGCTATGCTCTTTCAAAACGCCGTGTCACTGTCTCAACTTCAGGTGTTGTACCGGGACTTGATATTTTAGGTGATCGTATTGACGTTGCTTTGGCGATCTCTCTGCATGCTGCCAATGATAAATTACGTTCGGAAATGATGCCGATTAACGATAAATACAATATTGCGGATTTCCTGGCGGGTGTGAAGCGTTATATCGACAAATCTAATGCAAACCGTGGTAAGGTGACAGTCGAGTATTTACTGCTGGATCATTATAACGACTCTACCGATCAGGCCCACGAATTGGCTCATGTTCTTAAAGATACTCCCTGCAAGATAAACCTTATTCCGTTTAATCCGTTCCCTGGTAATGAGTACCAGAAACCGAGTAACAGTCGGGTGGACCGCTTTAATAAAGTGTTAATGGAATATGGTCATACCGTAATAGTACGTAAAACACGCGGCGATGATATTGATGCAGCCTGTGGGCAACTGGTTGGCGATGTCATTGATCGTACCAAACGTACGATGAAAAAACGCCAACAGGGTGAAAATATCGCAATCAATGAACTTTAATGGTAACTAGTTGGAATTGCAGGCAAGATAAACTGTTCTAAGTTCCATCAAAGGTCATAAAATGGATGAAAGGCTGAGTCTTTTCATTCAAATATGTTGCAGGTGTTTGTGGATATTGCCCGCCCTAGTCGTTAATATATTGCTATATTGATGATCTCTTAGATAATTTAGCGCCATTTTGAGGAATATATGCAGCAACTATTTGTTTCTATTTTATGTTTGTTATTATTATCAGCTTGTACCTCAACTGAAGTTACTACTACCACAAAAAACTCCGCAACAGGTCAGAAATTGGCTTTTGACCCGAAAGGTGCGGCAGAGATACGTGTTAAGCTTGCCATACGTCTTATAGAAAATAAACAGATGCAGCAAGCGAAAGAAAATCTTGAAAAAGCCTTAGAGTATCAGCCCAAAGATGCGAATGTATATCGTGCTTTTGCCTATTATTATGAAAAAGTAAATGAAAATGATACAGCGGAAAAGTTGTATAAAAAATCTTTATCGCTGGATCGAAACAACTCAGATACTTACAATAATTATGGTGCCTTTTTATGTAGGCAAAAGCGTTACGAAGAAGCGGAAAAGGCATTTTTAACTGCCATTGAGCAAACAAGTTATACAAAGGTTGCCGATACTTATGAGAATGCGGGATTGTGTGCCGAAGAGGTGAAACATTTCGATAAGGCGTTATTCTATTATCAATATTCACTTTCCCATAATCCCAATAAATTATATTTGCATCTGTTTCTGTCCAAAATAAATATCACCCAAAAAAATTATAAAGAAGCACAGTTAAATTTAATTAATTACCAAAAACAAAATGGGCAGTCTGCTGAAAGTTTATGGCAGTGGATTCGCTTAAGTTATGCCACAGAAAAGAGTGCGAGTCTTAATAAATATGCTGCACTCTTATTAGAAAAATTTCCTGAATCACGTCAAGCATTAGATTATTTAAATCATGAATACTATAGATAACGAACCCCAAAAAATAATGACCCCGTTAGGCCTCGCGCTACATAATGCCCGATTAGAGGCCTCATTGTCCGTTGATGAGGTGGCCGGACGTTTAAATCTGGGCAGAAGTGCTGTCAGGGATTTAGAAGGCGACATAACAGCGCTAATTGAAAGCGGCAAATACGCTCCGATTTACCTGCGTGGTTATCTGGCTAATTATGCCAAATTGGTTGCCTTAAAGTCTATTGACGAATTTGCCGAGTATCAGCAACTGGCAAAATCGCCAAAGCCTGAAAGCAGCTTAAAGGCAACGGCCAGTGCCGTGCCGGCCGGTAAAAAGAAATTAATTCCCCTGTGGTTTGTCTTTATTCTGCTGGTAATTGCAGTTGCAGTGGGCATTGTGAACCAGTTCGGTTTGTTAAGTACAGGTTCATCAGCAAGTATTGAAACTGAAGCTCTATCAGAAAACAACCTGAATGAAGGGAATAAAGCTTTTAATCCGCTGCCGATTGGTCAGGAAGAGTCCCCTGAAGTGGAAAACGTCACCACTATTAGTAGTGCTGAAGAACAAACTGCCGACGAACAAAATGAAACGCTTGAAACGATTGAATATATTGACAGTGCCGAACCGCTAAGCAACCGGGAAATAACACCAATCGTAATCGATGAAGCTGGTGGCACAGAGCAAAGAGATACAACTGCTGACGTCACCGAGGTTATTGCTGATGCTCAGCCTGCACAGCAAAAAACTTCTGGCAGCGAGCTGCTGACTTTATCTTTTGTAAAAGATTGCTGGACTGAAATAAATGATGCGACTGGTAAACGCTTAGCTTTCGGTCTTTATAAAGAGGATTTTGTTCTGGCAATAGAAGGTGTTGCCCCTTTTAAAGTCAAGTTAGGTGATCCAAGTGCAGTTGCCATAAACTATCAGGGAAAAAGCCTCGACCGTGCTTTTGTCGCGGGACGCACGGCAAACTTTTATATCCCGGAGTAAATCCTTCAAGCATTTGTTTTTAAAGATATTCTATTAAAAAAGAGTAAAAGTATTATGAGCCATTCTTCTTCAATTATACGCCGTGAATCAAAACAGATCATGGTTGGTAATGTTCCTGTTGGTGGAAATGCACCCATTACCGTGCAATCGATGACCAATACTTTAACCACTGATGTTGCCGCAACCGTTGCACAGATCAAACGCTTAGAAGCCGTTGGTGCAGATATTGTCCGAGTTTCAGTGCCGACCATGAATGCAGCAGAAGCTTTTAAGGAAATTAAAGCACTCACTAATATCCCACTGGTTGCAGATATCCATTTTGATTATCGTATCGCACTTAAAGTGGCTGAATATGGCGTTGACTGTTTGCGCATTAACCCCGGTAATATCGGCAATGAACAACGTATCCGTAGTGTGGTTGACTGTGCCCGGGATCGTAATATTCCTATTCGTATTGGTGTAAACGGCGGCTCCCTTGAAACGGATATTCAGGAAAAATATGGCGAACCTACTGCACAGGCACTGGTTGATTCCGCCTTGCGGCATGTTGATATTTTAGACCGGCTTAATTTTGATCAGTTTAAGGTGAGTGTAAAAGCTTCTGATGCACTGTTAGCAGTTGAATCATATCAATTACTTGCAAAGCAGATCATTCAACCACTGCATCTGGGCATTACTGAGGCAGGCGGGTTGCGCAGTGGCTCGGTTAAATCAGCAGTTGGTTTGGGGATGTTACTTGCGCAAGGGATAGGCGATACTCTGCGGGTATCATTAGCTGCTGACCCAGTTGAAGAGATTAAAGTGGGTTTTGATATTTTAAAATCATTACGGATCCGTAGCCGTGGCATTAATTTTATCGCCTGCCCGACCTGCTCACGTCAGGAGTTTGACGTTATCTCCACGGTTAATGCATTGGAGCAGCGTCTTGAAGATATTATTATGCCGATGGATGTTTCCATTATCGGCTGTGTGGTCAATGGCCCGGGAGAAGCACTGATTTCTGATTTAGGGATCACCGGGGGGAAAAATAAAAGCGGTTTTTATGAAGACGGCGTGCGTCAGCGTGAGCGTTTTGATAATGACAAGGTGATTGATCAGTTGGAAGCGAAAATTCGAGCGCGTGTCAGCCGCATGGATCAGAAAAATATTATCGTCAAAGGCTAAATTACCGACAACTTAAATCTGTCACAAGCCCGTTATTTTTCAAATAATAACGGGCTTTTTTATAAGTTGTTAAATTAGATATTATAAATTGTCTGAGAAACCTTGCTGTATAGTTTCATCTAATCTGAAAAGTCCTTATAATAGCTCACTATTTTATTATCAACTGTATTCGGAAATCATTGTGGCAAAAAAGATCCAAGCAATTCGTGGCATGAACGATACCCTTCCTGAGCAAACACCGGTCTGGCAAAAATTAGAGTCATTATTCAGGCAAGTGGTGAGCAGTTACGGCTACTCTGAAATTCGCATGCCGATTGTTGAAAACACCAATCTGTTTAAGCGCTCAATCGGTGAAGTAACTGATATCGTTGAAAAAGAGATGTATACCTTTGCCGATCGTAACGGTGATAGCCTAACTTTGCGCCCCGAGGGTACAGCATCCTGTGTGCGTGCCGGGAACGAGCATGGTTTATTATATAATCAAGAACGCCGTTTATGGTATACCGGCCCTATGTTCAGGCATGAACGCCCGCAAAAAGGACGCTATCGTCAATTTCACCAGTTTGGCGTGGAAGCTTTCGGTATTGCCAGTGCAGATATTGATGCGGAAGTGATCCTGCTTTCTGCCCGTTTATGGAAACATCTGGGTATAGATAACCAGGTAGAACTGCAGCTCAACTCTTTAGGCTCTAACGAAGCGCGCGCGTTATATAAAGATGCACTGGTTGAATACTTGTCAGCTCATGTTGAACAGCTCGATGAAGACAGCAAGCGCCGTATGACCAGCAATCCGTTACGCGTTCTGGACAGTAAAAACCCTGACATTCAGGCTTTATTGGTTAATGCGCCCAAACTTTCTGAGTATCTTGATGCGGAATCCGTTGAGCACTTCGCCACTCTGCAAAAATACCTTGATGCAGCGGGTATTAAATACGTTATTAATGAGCGTTTAGTACGTGGTTTAGATTATTATAACCGTACTGTATTTGAGTGGGTGACCAATAGTCTTGGCGCTCAGGGCACTATTTGTGCGGGCGGCCGTTACGACGGGTTAGTTGAACAGCTTGGTGGCAAGGCCACCCCTGCAGTCGGTTTTGCGATGGGACTTGAAAGAATCATTTTAATGTTGGAAACTCTTTCATTAAACGATGATGTTAAAAAAGATGTTGATATATATAGTGTATTAGTCGGTGATGGCGCAGATACTGCCGGTTTTAAGATAGCTGAACAAATTCGTACGCAGTTACCGCAGATTAAAATGATGCATCATTGTGGTGGTGGTAATTTTAAAAAGCAGATGAAACGTGCAGATAAAAGCGGCGCCCGTTTAGCACTGATTATCGGTGAAGATGAGTTGAACAGTGGTTGTGTCACAATTAAAGACTTACAAGGCCAGTATGAACAACAAAGCGTTGCAATCGATGAGCTAACTGAGGTATTACCTAGTTATTTTTAAGCAAGCCTGTTTAACTGCATTATTTATAAAAATATATAACAAGGAATAACAAGTGGTCGATATTATCGAAGGTTACGAAACAGAAGAGCAACAAGTTGATGCCATTAAGCAATGGTGGAAAGAAAACGGCAATACATTAATCATTGCTGCCGTTGTTGGTTTGGCCGGGCTTTGGGGCTGGCGTTTTTATAACGAGTCAGTGATCAGCAGCCAGGAGGAAGCGTCACAGGCTTATACGGACACGCTGGTCAAAGTTGAACAACTCGGCGGCGAAGCGGGACTTGCCGAGCTGCAAACCTTTGTTGCCAATAACCAGGATAATAACTACGGCGTATTGGCTGCTTTATTACTCGCCAAAGAAGCGGTAGAGCAGAAAGATTTTGCACTGGCTAAAGCGCAATTTGTACAGCTGCAGACGCAAAATGAATATGCCCCGCTTAATGCACTGATCAACCTGCGTTTAGCGCGGGTGGAAGCTGAATTGGGAGAATACTCCCAAGCGCTGCAGACACTGGCATTAATTACTGATGAAAGTTTTTTAGCCAAAGCTAACCAGGTTAAAGGCAGCATTTATTTAAAACAGGGTGAGTTGGAAAAAGCACGCTCAGCCTTTCAGGATGCAGTAAATGCAACTCAGGGAAATATTGATCCTGTTTTACAATTACAATTTGATGATCTTGCCGGCGTGGGCGAAGCAGTGATGGCAGCACCCATTCTTGACACAGAAAAATAGATTGAGAGATCAGATGAACAAATGGCTTAAACCTATTGCTGTTATTTCCGGAACAGTTTTTTTATTAACCGGCTGTTCCCTTTTTGATGGTGAAAAAGATGTGGTCGTGATGGCTGAGTTGCCTGTTTTCGAGGCATCTTACCAGCCTAAGATCGTGTGGAAGAAAAGTATTGGCGATGGTGTGGATAAATATTATTCGCAACTCCAGCCTGCAGCCGACTCAGAAGCTGTTTATGCTGCTTCTCGCGATGGCGAAGTGAAAGCTTTTTCGCTTGATGGCAAAAAATTACTTTGGTTCAATGATTTTGATAAGCATCAAAGTAATTTGTTGAATCGCTCTGCCCGTTTTGCCGGTGGTATTACCCTGGCAGTGGAAACGTTATTTATCGGTACTGAAAACGCGCAGGTTTTGGCAATTGATAAATACACTGGTAAATTAAAGTGGTTAGCTGAAGTCAGTGGTGAAGTGCTGGCTAAACCGGCTTACGATAATGGTAAAATAGTTGTTCATACCAGCCGTGGCGATCTTATTGCGTTGGACAGTGTCACCGGGGAATTACTCTGGACACTGACGAATAAACAGCCTAATTTAACCCTGCGCAGCAGCTCCGCGCCAGCCATTGCACAAGGCGGGATTATTTATGGCCGGGCAGATGGTTTTGTTTCAGGCGCATTGCTGGAAACAGGCCAGGCACTTTGGCAACTACCGATAGCACGTCCCTTTGGTGCGACTGAACTGGACCGTATTGTGGATGCTGATACGCAACCGATAATATCTAACGGTGTGGTTTATGCGCTTGCTTATAATGGTAATTTGACGGCCATTGATCTACTTAAAGGTGTCGAACTGTGGTCACGTCAGTATTCCGGTTATAACGATATGACTTTATCGGGTAACAGCCTTTATTTAACTGATTACCGCGGCCATGTTTATGCCGTTGACCGCCGTTCTGGCGATGATATTTGGGCAAATGAGCAACTCTCATACCGAAATCTTACCGCTGTGACGGTCGCTAATCAGTATATTGTTGTCGGTGACGGAGAAGGTTACCTGCACTGGATGGAGCGTGAAAGCGGCGAGTTTGTCGCCCAGCAGAAAATTGATTCACAGGGATTATATAAAGCACCATTGGCGACGCAAACGCATCTTTATTTACAGTCTCGTGGCGGTAAATTAGTTGCTATTGAAAAACCGTCGATAAATGTAGAATAATTCCTTAAATTTTTACTGTATACTAACTGCCCCCCGCATTTATTGCGCAGGGGCTTTTTTTGTTTTATAGGATTGAAATATGTTACCAGTTGTCGCTCTAGTTGGCCGTCCAAATGTGGGCAAATCAACTTTGTTTAACCGCTTAACTCGTACTCGTGATGCATTAGTCGCGGATTTTCCAGGTTTAACGCGAGATCGTAAATACGGTCAGGCGAAAATCGACGAGCAGGAATTTATTGTTATTGATACTGGTGGTATTACTGGTGATGAAGAGGGCATTGACGCCTTGATGGCCGGGCAGTCTCTGCAGGCAATTGAAGAAGCCGATGCTGTTTTGTTTCTGGTTGACGCGCGTGCGGGCTTGACTGTCGCAGATGAAGCGATCGCTGAGCATTTGCGTAAACAGGATAAAAAAGTATTTATTGTCGCTAACAAAATAGATGGCGTTGATGCTGACTCCGCTTGCGCCGAGTTCTATGCCCTGGCACTGGGTGAAGTTTATCAAATTGCTGCAGCGCACGGCAAAGGTGTGCGGCAGATGATTGAAGTTGCTCTTGATGGTTTTTTCGATGAGATTGAGGTGGATGCCGAGTTATCTGATCCGCAGGCAATGCTTGAATTCAGTGATGAAGATGAAGCTGCGCTGCAGAAAGAGCAGGAGCGTCTGGCAGCATTGCCTATTAAACTGGCTTTGATTGGCCGACCTAACGTGGGGAAATCAACCCTTACCAACCGTATTTTAGGTGAAGAACGCGTGCTTGTATACGATATGCCCGGCACCACACGCGATAGTATCTACATCCCTATGACCCGTGATGATAGGGAATATATTCTTATCGATACAGCCGGTGTGCGGAAGCGTAAGAAAGTCAATGAAACCGTTGAAAAATTTTCTGTTATCAAAACATTAAAGGCGATCGAAGACGCTAACGTTGTGATGCTGATTATTGACGCAAGGGACGGTATTTCCGATCAGGATTTAAGTTTGTTAGGCTATACGCTTAATGCCGGACGTTCTTTAGTGATTGCCGTCAACAAATGGGATGGCATGACCGAATATGATAAGGAACGTGTTAAAAGTGAATTAGACCGCCGTTTAGGGTTTATCGATTTTGCTAAAATTCATTTTATCTCTGCTTTACACGGAACGGGTGTGGGGCATTTATATGAGTCTGTTGAAGAAGCTTATGACTCTTCAACAAAACGTATTTCTACCTCTATTCTGACCCGTATTATGACCATGGCGGCAGATGACCATGAGCCTCCTATGGTGGGCGGACGCCGTGTAAAATTACGTTATGCGCATGCGGGTGGGTATAACCCGCCGCTGATTGTTATTCACGGCAATCAGGTGAAAAAATTAGCGGACTCTTATAAACGTTATTTAATGAATTACTTCCGCCGCTCTTTAGGTATTATGGGCACACCTATCCGAATTGAATTCAGAGAAGGCAGTAACCCCTTTGAAGGGCGACGTAATAAATTAACACCAAATCAGATGTACAAACGTCAGCGAATGATGAAATTTCATAAAAAAGGTAAAAAATAATGCAACTTTTATGTCCGAAATGTAATCATGAAGTAGTCAGCAGCGGCGCTCAGAAGCGCCATTGCCCGGCCTGTGACAGCAACTTTAAATTACATGCCGCATGTGATAAATGCGGTGATGAATTAGAGCGTTTACAGGCATGCGGAGCGGTAAATTTCTGGTGTAATAAGTGTAATGAACTAAAAAGCAAATCGACTGCCATCTACACTTTGGTGGAAGAGGAAAAATAGGCAACTTTTTTTATTAACAAAAAAGGCTTAATCACAAGATTAAGCCTTTTGAATGAAGTTGTTAACCTCAGGAAGCGCTGTTTTTCTCTGCAATTATCTGGAAAACACGATTTACCTGTTTTACACCTTCAACCTGGCGGGTGATCTCCGTGGCCTGATCAGACATCGCCTGCGTTACTTTGCCGATTAAAAAAACTTCGGAATTCTCTGTCACCACCTTAATCTTAAGAGGGTTAACAAACTTGTCTGCAGTAAGCTGGCTTTTAACCTTGGTGGTGATCCAGCTGTCTTTGCTTTGCTGAGCAAAACCAATCGGTTGGCCAACCCTTAACTGGTTATAAACACCTTTGGCATTTTTAAGAGTGTTCAATTGTGTCTCTATATTCCTGCTTAATTGTATGTCACTGACTTGACCTATCACCAGTATATAACCGCTGTTGGTTATTAAGTTAATGCGGATATGTTCATTATTAATGTTAAGTTCTGTAATTTTATCCAGGGCTTCCATGGATAATGTATCATCACTGAGCTGCTCAGCAATACTGCGTTCATCGCTGCTGACTGCTACGGCGGTACCGGCGGCAACAATCAGTCCACCGGCACAGCCCTGCAGCAGTACTATAAGAGAGATAATAAAGAAGCTTGTTAAAATTTTTTGCATATTAATCCTTATTGCTGAGGGAAAAGCTGCTGATCAATTAAATCACTCAAGCAGTTAATTACTAATAGATGAATCTCTTCAATACGAGAGCCCTTGTCACTCGGTGCTCGGATCTCTATGTCATCAGAGCCTAATAACCCCGCAAGCTCGCCACCATCAACGCCATTTAATGCGATAATTTGCAAATTATTACTCAGTGCGGTTTCTACTGCTTTAATCAGATTACGGCTATTACCGCCATGACTGATAACCAGTAATATATCGCCTTCCTGAGAAAGCGCGGCGATCTGCTTGGCATAAATCTCATTGAAATGGCTATCCGTGGCAATGGCTGATAATAAAGCTGAATCAGCTGTAATCGCGATAGCCGGAAGAGAAGGACGGTCTTTCTCGTATTTATTGAGCAGGTGTGAAGCGAAGATCTGTGCTAATGCAGCCGCACCGCCATTGCCGCAAACCAGTATTTTATTACCTCTGATCAGTGTTTCACTCAATACGATTGCGGCCTTTTCTATCTGTTCCGGCAGCGCTTCCGCTGCAACAATAGAAGTTTGGATGCTCTCGGCAAAGTGTGCGTGAATTTTTTCATTTATCATTTTGTTGTATCATCTTATTCTTGAAAAGCATTTTTAATCCAAGCTGGAGGTGTCGATTCGCTGCCGATAGCAACAGCATCAAAGCGGCAAAAAGGTTCATTATCCAAGGAGCTTAAATAATGCTTTGCCGTGGTAATTATTTTACGTTGTTTGCGGTTATTAATGGAAGCAAATGCACCACCAAAATTACTGTTTTTTCGATATCGTACTTCAATAAAAACCAGTGTATCCTGATCTAACATGATCAAATCTATTTCGCCAAAACGGCAATAATAATTTTGGCAAACTAAATACAAGCCTTGCTCCTGTAAATAAGACAAGGCTCGTTTCTCTGCAAGTACTCCTTTTGAGTTACTCGCTTGCAGCAGGCGAGGTAATTTCAACTAAATTGCCCTGATAGTATTTTGCCCAACTCAATTGTGGTTGCACGGTGTTGCTCAGATCTAATCTTAATTCCCCGACCAGACCCTGGTAGCGATACGCTGTATTGTTTTGCAGTTGCACTAATTGTTCGACTAACTGATAGCTGTCAAAACCAAGTGCAAACAAGCGCAGTTCAGAATAGGATTGTCGTGGCAAGACCTTATTAAGCTCAGTCATTATTGCATTTTGCTGATTGATCAGAAATGGCAGATCAGAAAATTTGAAATTTGATAACTCTCTGTTCTGCAGGCCACCGCGGTCAAATTCGTGTGAGCGGGAGCTTGCGTAAATTGGGATCTTGTCTGCAAAAGGGCTGACCGATACGTCGATAAAGGGCTTAATCAGGATCAGTTCATCACGTTTACTCACCAGGTAAATCGCATCAATATCACTGCGGCTGCGCACTTCCTTTTCAAGCGGAAGGTTGGTGATGCTTTGCATTTGATTAATACGTGCCTTGCTCTCGTCTGTTTGTAAAACCCGGCCGATAAATGAACCTAATTTTGATTTAGAGGTGAAAAAATGTTGTTCAATTTCACGCTGATTTTGTGCCAGCCATTCATCTTTAAATGTCTGTGCGACGCGTCTGCCATAGTCAGAATTCGGTGCAATCACGAGTGGATTTTGGTGCTGATTTTCACTGATAAACTGTACCGCTTGTTTCGCTTCCTGCTCCGGGGACAGTGAAAATGAATAATGCCAGGGCGATGCCGCTGCTTGAGCATTATTATCTGTAGATGGCAGCGTTGAAAAACTATTTAGTGCTAACACCGGCATTTTCTCAACCAGAGGCAGAAATACGTCAATATCATTTTTCAGTAATGGACCAATCACAAAATCAATATTATTTTGCGCTAACAGTGGAGCAATTTCTGTTACCGGCTGTGCATTGGTATCATAAAAATGCAGTGTTGGTGCGTTAACGCGCTGGCCGTCGCTGACGACGGAACTGCTAGCCTGTTGCTGACGGTAAAAGGCATCAAATATCCCCTGTTGAATGGCTTTACCCTGCTGCTGAAAACGTCCAGAAAGCGGCAGCAATACGGCGATATTTGTAGGTTGAAAAGATTTAAACTCGACGATATTAGCTAGCTGTGTTGGCATAAAGGGGACTGCCGGGTGCTGCGCATAGGTATATTTCCAATCCTCTAGCGCGCTTTTTAAGTGACTGGCACGTAATTGGTAACGTTGGTAAATGCCTGCAAGTGCATACCAGCCTTCTTTAAATAAAGCTTTTTCCATGCTTTTTGCATCCAAACTTGCATCGCTGCGTGCAACTGCAGCTTCTTTCTGGTACTGCTCCAGGGTGTCTGACGGTAACAAAGACAGTTCGCTTAATAACAGATCATTGTATTGCTGTTTGCGTTTATCACTCTTCAGCAGGGGGGTTAAAGCAAGTAGAGTTTTGGCTGCACCTGAATGGTTTTTCTGCTGTGAATAAAGGTTAGCCTGCAGTGACAACGAAGCAATGGATGCAAAATAGGATAATTGCTGCGGATCAATGGCTCTTAATGCTTTTTGCGCTTGAGTGAACTGTTTTTTTGCAAATAAACTTTGCGCGACTAATAGATCTAGTGATGCTTTATCATTAGATGAAAGCTCTCTTTTTTGCAGATAGGTAATAATAGAATCTGCAAGCTTAGTTTCACCTTCTTCAATAAGCGCCTGAACAGCCAGAAGCTGCCAATCTGCATTATTTGGATCTGTATTGAGTTGGTCTTTTTGAATATAGAATGCTGAATTGTTATCTAATTCAGAAAATAGTTCTTCCGCTACGTTTTCGGGTGATGAAGGGCCCATACTACACGCCGTTAACAGTGTCATTGTTAAGGTCATGATTAGTATGTATGAAAAGCGTTTTGCTGAGTTTATCAAGTTCAAAATATTATCCCTTTTGAGCTAGCAGGTATTCGATGTAGGTATCAAGATATCTATAGTGTAATATTGCCGCCTCAGTTAAACAATCTTATTCACTTTATCAAGGCGATTATATGTCCGAAATTAGCCAAATCTTTTCTCAACTTCCAGCAAAACTTTATATTGTTGCTACGCCTATCGGCAATATCAGCGACATAACCTACCGGGCGATAGAGACGTTACAACAGGTGGATCTGATTGCTGCGGAAGATACGCGTCATAGCGGTAAGTTATTAAGCCATTATCAAATCAAAAAACCGATGTTTCCGTTACATGACCACAATGAGCGCCAGCGCGGACAAATTTTGATTGAAAAGATAAAAGCCGGACAGTCAATCGCGTTGATATCTGATGCAGGTACCCCATTAATTAGTGATCCCGGTTATCATTTAGTCAATGAATGCCGTGAAGCCGGTATTGATGTTGTTCCTATTCCGGGGGCCTGCGCCGCAATAACTGCACTGAGCGCGGCAGGCTTGCCATCGGATCGCTTTTCTTTTGAGGGCTTTTTACCGGCCAAGGAAAAAGGCAAGCAAGATAAATTAAAAGCCCTGATTGAAGAAACCCGCACCATGATTTTTTATGAATCACCACGGCGTATACAAGATACCGTTGAGCAAATTATCAATGTATTTGGCGGTGAGCGTAAACTGGTTATCGCCCGTGAATTGACCAAAACCTTTGAATCATTTTATACATTTGCAGCGCAAGAGATGCTGGACTGGTTAAAGCAGGATACAAACCATTGCCGTGGTGAATTTGTATTAATGGTTGCTGGGGCGCAAAAAGATGAACAAAGTATTCCTCAGGTGGCGTTGAATACCCTGACCCTATTAAAAGAGCAACTGCCCCTGAAAAAAGCGGCGGCTTTAACGGCGCAGATTCATGATCAGAAAAAAAATGAACTGTATAAATGGGGATTGGAGAATTTGTAAGCGATAATCAACTAGTTTTGGATAGTTCTTGTATTTGTGTGTTCCTATCCCGTATAATCCGCCGCGGAGTTGACCAGATCGTCGCCGCTGTTATCTTTCGGGATAACGGGGGAGGAAAGTCCGGGCTTCAACAGGGCAGGGTGCCAGGTAACGCCTGGGTAGCGTGAGCTAACGACAAGTGCAGCAGAGAGTAAACCGCCTATGTGTTTATGCAAATAAATGCAGGTAAGGGTGAAAGGGTGCGGTAAGAGCGCACCGGCCAGCTAGTAATAGTTTGGTGCAGGGTAAACTCCACCCGAAGCAAGACCAAATAGGCTTCCTGAGGTATGGCCCATACTGGAAGCGGGTAGGTCGCTTGAGCCTGTGAGTGATTGCAGGCCTAGACGAATGACGATTCACGACAGAACCCGGCTTATCGGCCAACTCCCCACCTTTTTAAACCCCGTTGCTGTTTTCAGTAACGGGGTTTTTGCATTACAGGGGCGCGGACTTCAGTCCGCCTGTTAATATGCGAACTGCAGAGTTGTACAATCTGCAAACGATTGGTTTGCTTAAGCCTGTGAGCGATTGCAGGACTATAGCAGAAATACGCGAATGGCGATGTTCAACAGCTCCCTGTTTATCGGCAACACTCCACTAATATATAAAACCGCTGCTGAGCAATTAGCAGCGGTTTTTGCATTTCAGGGACACGGACTTCAGTCCGCCTGTAAAAAGCATGGGGACTTATTCTCTAATGGCAATTATTAGCATAAGTGACTAACTCGGCTTTATTGAGTTTCCTGGCATTTATTTTTCTTTTTTATCACAGGCACAGCTTGATATGCCAAAAGGTAAATAAGCCGGGCACCAGGCTAAACTGCCAGTTAACAGTGGAATTAAGCCCAGCACGCCCCACCAGCTCTGAAAATAAAATCCCGCAGCAATAATAACCAGCCCGACAATAATACGTGCTGCACGATCAAGACCACCAACATTATGTTTCATAATACAGCTCCTATGACTGCCTTAAAATTAAACCGTAGACCTAAATCCCTGCTTGGTAAAGAGCATCTTGCCTTGCCATTGATCAAGCGCAAATCTCTCTTATCGATAGCGTTTACCGCAACGAGGTTTTGCTCTTTGAGGTTATCACCAGCAGCACGCCAGTGATCGCCACTAACAGACCGAGCAGATCCGTTGTGCTGATGCTATCTCCAAAGGCGAGCCACGCCATCATCATGGTCACGGGTGGGCTGAAATAGAACAGGCTGGCCACTCGCGTTGCCTCCATACGCTGTAAAAGCAGCCACATGATCCCGTATGCTGTGAGTGATACGGCAATAATCAGCCAGAGCATGGTGGCCAGGAAGGGGGGTGTCCAGGTGC
>NZ_JBFGZY010000002.1:0-69162 GCF_041586535.1 Psychromonas sp.
CAGAGGGTGTAACGCTCAATGTATCGGCCAGCATTACAGATCAAGCAGGAAACACGTCAGCATCAGATGCTGATTCAGTGACAAGAGCCGATGAGACGGCGCCGGGCGCACCGACGGTTGTGATCAGTGAAGATGGCAATAATGACGGCGAGCTGAGCAACAGCGAAATCAGCGGGGACACGGATATCACCATCGGCCTGCCAAGTGGTGCGGTTGAGAACGATGTATTGAACGTCACCATTGATGGCGTGACCAGCAACGTCACCCTGACGGCGGCGATGATCGCGGCGGGCGAATACACAACCAGCGTGACCACCCCGGCGGAAGGTGAGGCCCTGAATGTGTCAGCAACCCTGACCGACCAGGCGAATAATACCTCGTTGAGCGGCAGTGACAGTGTTACCCGTTTGGATGAAACGGCGCCGGGCTCACCGACGGTTACCATTACAGAAGATAGCAATAATGACGGCGAGCTTGTCAATGCTGAGATCTCTGGCAACACAGACATCACCATCGATTTACCGGCAACAGCGGTTGCAGGTGATACTCTGAATGTCACTATCGATGGCACAACGACGCCGGTGACCCTGACTGCGGCCATGATCACTGCGACACAATATGTGATATCAGTAGCAACGCCAGCAGAGGGTGTAACGCTCAATGTATCGGCCAGCATTACAGATCAAGCTGGAAACACCTCAGCATCAGACGCTGATTCAGTGACAAGAGCCGATGAAACGGCGACGGGCGCACCGACGGTTGTGATCAGTGAAGATGGCAATAATGACGGCGAGCTTGTCAATGCTGAGATCTCTGGTAACACAGATATCACCATCGCTTTACCGGCAACAGCGGTTGCAGGTGATACGCTGAATGTCACTATCGACAGCACAACGACGCCAGTGATCCTGACTCCGGCAATGATCACAGCGACAGAATATGTGACATCAGTAGCAACGCCAGCAGAGGGTGTAACGCTCAATGTATCGGCCACCATTACAGATCAAGCAGGAAACACGTCAGCATCAGATGCTGATTCAGTGACAAGAGCCGATGAGACGGCGCCGGGCGCACCGACGGTCACCATTACAGAAGATACCAACAATGACGGCGCGCTTGTCAATGCTGAGATCTCTGGCAACACAGATATCACCATCGATTTACCGGCAACAGCGGTTGCAGATGATACGCTGAATGTCACTATCGACGGCACAACGACGGCGGTTATCCTGACTGCGGCAATGATCACAGCGACACAATATGTGACATCAGTGGCAACGCCAGCAGAGGGTGTAACGCTCAATGTATCGGCCAGCATTACAGATCAAGCAGGAAACACCTCAGCATCAGACGCTGATTCAGTCACCAGGGCCGATGAGACTGTAGATCAGGATATTACAGGTGGCGATACCAGCGGTATTCTTACTGAAGATACTGATAGCGATGTTGGTAATGACGAAGTTGATATTCAGCTGGAACTTGAAGGCAGCTTAACCATTAATCACGGACTCTTTAATCCTACAGCAACATTTACCAGCAGCACTAATACAGCAGGGACTCAATTGGGCGCCTTGGTTACTGATGCGGCCGGAAATTGGTCTTATGAAGTGGACAATGCTCTGGTACAGTTCCTCGATGCGGATGAAACGATAGTTGAAACCTATACGGTGACTACTGCTGATGGTAAAGATAGCCAAACCATTAGCATCACAATCAACGGGGTAGATGATGTTCCAACCGTTGACGTTGCTAATAATATTATCAATATATCAACCAACAGCACGCACGAATTAAGTACCGCTGACTTTAGTTTCAGTGATGTGGATGGAAGTGATGAGCTTGCGTCTATTACTGTGACCTCTCTTCCCACTGACGGTGAGTTGAAACATTTTGACGGCACTGACTGGAATACAGTGATACTGGAGCAGGTGATTTCCGCTACGGATATTGAAAACGGTTATTTGGTGTTCTTACCTGCTACCGATGAAACTAATATTACAGGAACGACTACCAGCGCAAGTGAAGAAACTGCAACAGACATCTATTCAGTATTTGGTTTTACGGTTTCTGATGGCACCAGCAGCAGTGCGCAAGCCACTATTACCTATAGCGTGAATAATGTGCTTTCTGTGTCTGATCCATCGCCAGTAGACGAAGGATCGAGTGTGGCTTTTGTTATTCAGCTAAGTGCTGCTCGCACAGTTGATACAGTATTGGATTTGAGTACTGGTGGAGACGCCACTGCCGTGGATGATTATGAAACGCCGCTGCAGTACCGGATGCAGAATAGTGATGGCAGCTATAGTGATTGGACGGATGTTACGGGCAATCAAATTACTATCACCCAAGGTTTAACCAAAGCTGAGGTAAAAGTTAAAACCGAAACCGATATTGTTTCTGATGAAGCTGAGTCTCTGACGCTAACGGCTAGTATTAATGGCTACTCTGAAAACGATATGGCCAACATCAGTGCTACCGGTGAAACGTCGATCAATGATAAACCATCATTGCAGGTGGAAGCGCCGAGTTATATCAGTGAGGGTAATACCGGTATTTTTGAAATCAGTCTCAGTGATGTGAAAAACACCGATACGGAAGTGACTATCTCATTCAAAGGGGCGGCAATTCTGGGCACTGACTTTGAGTACAGTATCGATGGCGGTATTACCTGGATTAGCTCTGCCAGCAGTACAATCACCATTCCAGGTGATGATGATTATTCGCAGGGTTTTGATGTGTATGTGCGCACTGACAGTGATGGCAACAGCGAGTCTGACGAGAAAATTATCCTGATAGCCACCACCACTGACAGCGGTATCGCCAATAACGGTGAAGAGGTTGATGGTAGCAGCTATATCGTTGAGGGCGTAGAAATAACCATAAACGAAGACCAGGCTGCGAGTGCTGTCCTAAGCGATGATACGACCTACACCTATAAGATTCTTGGTCAGCCGGAGAATGGCACACTCAGCGATTCTGGCGGTGTGATCAGTTATACCCCGAATGCTAACTTTTCTGGTACAGATTCTTTTGCCTACAGTAAAACCAACGTTGTTGGTCAGACGGTAACCGGCATTGCAACTGTAAATGTCAGCGCCGTTGCTGACGCACCGACGATATCTATCACTATTGGTGAGGCGACTAATGGCGATGTGAGCGAGGATGCGTCAGAAAAAATCACTAATGGTGATTTCTCTAACTATACTTCTGCATCAGGAAATGGGGGAAGTGCTGTTGATGCAGCACTGGATGGCTGGACGATCACGGCTTCGACTGGAAATATTGATATTGAATTAATTGATGATGCTGCACACTTATCAGGAGACAAGAAGAAAAGCTTCACTTTGGATCAAACCTTAGACTTGGTAGCGGGCGAAGAATATACATTAACCTTTGAGTATGGGCTTGCGGATAGTGGGGCTACCGCAACGATGGAAGTGGAAGTTAACGGTACTGTAGAGTCTACCTACACAGAAACGGATACTGGAGCCAACACTGGTACCTATGTCGGTTCGATTACGTTTACGGCAGTTGGTGGTGGTAGTGATGTGATCTCTTTTGCAGGTAAAGAAAACAACGATACAGGCCAGGGGGATGGTTTTGGTATGTTGCTGGATAATGTATCTGTCGTAGAAACGCCTGTTCAATATTATAACTACAATATCGACATCGATGTTGCGCTAACTGATACTGATGGCAGTGAATCCCTGCAGGATATTTTGATCAGCAGTAGCGATGTGCCTGCCGATGCCGTGTTGACACTGGAAGATGGCAGCGAAGTAACTAAGGTGGTTAACGGTAGTACCTACGAATGGTTGGTGACAGAAGCTAATCTTAGCGGACTGGTATTGACCACTGCGACGCCGGGTGAGGCATTTACACTCACCGCGGCCGTAACATCCGCAGAGATGAGTGACGGCAATATTATCGCGACTTCAACAGCGGCGACAGATACAGATACGGCTTCTACAGTTATTCCTGTCTCCACGGATGATGCGCCGACCATTGGCAATAGTGAAATATTGATCTCTAATGAATCGGGTTTCGATTCTGGAACACTAACCAATAGTATTCCCACTTATTTCTCAATAGATGCGCCAAACACCTTCTCCTGGAATGAAGATAAAACAGTTTTCCCTAACATGGTTGTTAACGGGCAGACAGTTGAACTGACTTTTGATGACGCAGCAGGTACTGTTATTGGCTCCATTGATAACGGAACAACCACGGTCTTTACCGTCACTATTGTTCTTGATGAAACAAACGGCCAGACCTCGGTGAGCTATAGCCAAAATGCAGATTTGATCAGCGTGGAAGAAACTGTTGATGGCGGTATTGTCCTGCCCGGTGGCGGTAATGGCGATAGTCTCGTACTGACATTTAACGATGCCGGTGGCAGTGTCGCCCTGGACGCCGTGTTGACCAGCGAAAATACTCTGGACGGCACTTCCGATAACACGGTAAATACCAATAATTATTATATTGGTGTCGACAGCAACAATATGAATGCGGGTGATAAACTGACCATGGACTTTGCGGCGTCGGGAGCCGTCTATGAAGACGGCAGCGGGACTTCCAGTGCTAATTCAGTGTCTAAGATGACTATCAGTTTGTTCAATTTTGACAGTAACACCAGCCGCAGTAACCCGGATGAGTTGACCATTACCATCACGGATATTGAGGGTACGGTTGATGTGCTGAATATTGTTAATTCTGACCTAAGTGCAGACAATCTGTACACCATTACAGCGTCCTCCGGGTTGCCTATCAGTAAACTGGTTTTTGAAGGTGGCAGCTCCAGCTCATTTAAGCTGGGTGTTGAGTCTATTTCTTCAATTACCAGTGAAGTTGACTTTGATATGGTGCTGTCTTATAACGTGACCGATGTGGATGGTGATACGGACAGTGGCCTGGTGACTATAACCCTCGACGGCGATGATCTGTTCATTTACGACAGCAGTGCTGCGCGAATTGATGCTGGTGATGGCTATGATACTTTGTTGCTTGAAGCTAACGAGATGATAAATTTTGCGGTGCTCGATGATGACCGGGTTAAGAATTTTGAGGTTATTAATCTCAATTTGGATGATGACGATGGCAATACGGCGCATACCCTCTCGGGAATGACTCTGGCGGATGTGGTCGGTTTAACCGACAGTGACAATGAATTGAAAATTATGGGTGACGCAGCAGATAAAGTTGAGTTGGCATGGGATGGTTCGGGTAATAACTGGACTTCTAATTCAACGGTGACTGAAGACAGTGTTACTTTTAATGTCTATACCCATGCGGATGATGTCAGTGTTACTCTCAAGGTTGAAGAGGGTGTTGAGGTCAGCACCGATAGCCTCGTACTCACCGCCGGGGCTGGAGAAGATACATTTACCGGTGGAGACGGCGCTGATACCTTTATCTGGCAATCTGCTGATAATACGGTAAGTGACCATATCAGCAACTTTAATGCTACTGAGGATACACTTGACCTGAGTGACCTGTTGAATGTGGAACTTGGAGATAACCTTAATGATTTCTTAAATTTTACTTCTGATGGCACAAATACCACTATCGATATTTTTGCAGATGGTGATGCATCTGACGCAGGCACGCCTAGTCAGACTATTGTTCTTGATGGTGTGAATTTAGGCAGTGATGATGTCACTGTTATCAACGCGCTGTTTGAGCCGGATAATAGCGGGGCGTTAATAATCAGTGATAGCAGTGAAATCAACCAGTCTGTGGAGATCCTCGATATCCCTGAATAAAAATTAAAATGTCTCTGCAGTTGGCTCAGGTAATAGCATATTTGTAGTAATTATTACCTTTTACCTGAATCATCTGGGGCGCGGACTTTAGTCTGCATATTGTTCTTTTTTCTTATGCGGACTAAAGTCCGCGGCCCAAAACAGTAAAATATTAGCTTTTAGGCAAAGAATAGCTAAAAAATAAGTGTTTACACTTAACCTGAGTTATCTACATAAGCATGAAAATTAATATCAGTGGATATTGTTGCACCAAGAGCAACTATTTGCGTTGCTCTTGGTGCGCAGAACTGCGCTTTAACAGTTATTTTCAACTGATGTTATGCCGGGCAGGGATTTTCGCTTTGCTATTTAAGTTAAAACAGGCATTCTGAACCTAAATTTTTGTAAGAGTAATTTATTTAATGCAACAAACTTCCGCACAGCCAAAGCAATGGACAATTAACGCGACGCAGCGTAGTACAGAAGATCCGCTGCTGGACTGTCTGGTGCTGCTCAGTGAATCGTTCGGCAATCCCTGCTCTGCAGAGGCATTATCTGCCGGTTTGCCTTTAACCGGGGTAAACCTGTCGCCGGAACTGCTGCCGCAGGCGGCCGCCCGTGCCGGTTTAAGTGCAAAATTAAACCGCAAGAGCCTGGATAATATCCCTGCGATGTTATTGCCTTGTATTTTACTGCTCAAAGATCAAAAAGCCTGCGTACTGCAGGAGATAGATATTCAGGCAAACAAAGTTGTGGTCACCTTGCCGGAAACGGGCGGTGAAGAGACGATGACCATTGAAGCATTGGAGTCTGTGTATGTGGGCTATCTGTTTTTAATTAAACAGCAATACAGTGGCGACCGTGATTTTGATGTGCATGTGGCAGATACCAAAAAGCATTGGTTATGGGACACCATTCGCGAGTCCATTCCTATTTATCGTGATGTTATTATCGCTTCGATATTGGTTAATATTTTTGCATTAATATCGCCCTTATTTGTAATGAACGTTTATGACAAGGTGGTGCCCAATTTAGCGTTTGAAACCCTGTGGGTACTCGCCATCGGCGGTTCTGTCGCTTATATCTTTGATCTGATTTTAAAACAGCTGCGCAGTTATCTGATTGATATGGCGGGTAAAAAAGTTGATATTCAGGTGTCTTCAAAACTCTTTGCAAAAATCATCGGCATTCCGCTAGAGAAAAGGGCGGCCAGTGTTGGCGGGATGGCAAGGCAGCTTGGCGAGTTTGACAATGTGCGCGAGTTTTTATCCTCGGCGACCATTACCGCGTTAGTGGATCTGCCTTTTTCTTTTCTGTTTGTGTTTATTATCTGGATTGTTGCCGGCGATTTGGCGCTGTTCTGCATTATTGCCACGGTTTTAATCCTTGGATACAGCCTGCTGGTGCAGCCTAAATTACGCCGTGCCATTGAAGAGAGTAATAAGTTTTCAGGCCTGCGCCATGGTCATTTGGTGGAGAGTTTATCCGCAATTGAATCTATTAAAGCCAATGGTGCGGAAGGTATTGTACAGAACGCCTGGCAGCAGATGCTAGGCCATACTTCGAACTGGCAGTTAAAAACCAAGGTGATCACCAATTCCGTGGCGAATGTTTCCGGTTTTATTGTGCAGATGACGGTGATTGCGGTGATCATACTTGGCGTATACCGGGTTTCCGAAGGGCTGATTTCGATGGGGGCAATTATCGCGGCGGTGATGCTGTCCAGCCGCGCTATCGGGCCGATGGCAAAAATTGCCGCATTGATGACCCGTTATAACCAGACGGTCACTTCCCTGAGGCAGCTTGACGGCATTATGGAGCAGGAAGCTGAATTTGAAAATAAAGGGCACCTTGCCAGCCGCGCTAAACTGGCCGGTAATATTGTGATGGAGCATGTTGCTTTTAACTATCCGAATGTTGAAAAACCGGCTTTATATCCGCTGTCGCTGAGTATTAAACCCGGTGAAAAAATCGCTATTATCGGGCGCAATGGCTCGGGGAAAAGTACCCTGGCAAAAGTGCTGCTGGGACTGTTTCAACCGACCCAGGGCAGTATCCGCTACGATGGATTACACCAGGGGCAAATTCATCCCGGTGATTTGCGACGTAATTTTGGGTATTTGGCGCAGGATATTGTCCTGTTCCATGGTTCCATTAAAGACAATATTTTATTTGGTACCCGACAGGTGACGGAATACCAACTGATGCGCGCGGTACAACTGTCCGGGGTGAGTATGTTTACCGACCTTGAGTCACAAGGGCTTGATCAGCAGGTGGGCGAGGGCGGTAAATCTTTATCACGCGGTCAACGTCAGGCGGTCGCCTTTGCGCGCGCTATTTTAAATGATCCGCAGATTTTGCTGCTCGATGAGCCCACCGCCAGTCTAGATGCGCGTGCGGAAAAATTATTTATTCAGTCTATGACCCAAACCGTGCAAAACCGCACGATGTTGTTGATCACCCATAAAATGCACCTACTGCAGCTGGTTGACCGTATTATTGTGCTGGATAAAGGGCGTTTGGTTGCAGATGGTCCTAAAAAAGTCATTTTGGAGCAATTAAAAAATGGCACATTAGCGAGCGCTTTTAAAGGGACTAAATCATGAAAATCAGCAAGCAGGATTTAGAGATGGCGGATGATGTTTACGGCGCTATTTTAACCCAGACGCCGAGCATTCATCGTTTAACCATTTGGTCATTAGCGGCACTGTTTATCTGTTTTTTTGTGTGGGCCTATTTTGCCGAGCTGGATCGTGTCACCAGAGGCGAAGGTAAGGTTATTCCGTCAACCCAGGTACAGGTTATTCAGAGCCTTGATGGCGGGATTTTACAGGAACTTTATGTAAAAGAGGGGATGCTGGTTAAAAAAGGGCAATCATTAGCGCGTATCGACGATACCCGTTTCCGCTCGGATATGGCGCAGCAGAACCAGGAGGTTGATGCCTTGCGGGCCGATATTATTCGTCTGCGGGCAGAGCTTAGCAGTATTTTAGTGGCCGATGTGCCGGACTGGCAACTGCAGATTAAATTCAACAGACAAACCCTACAGTTTCCTGATGATCTTAAAGAAAGTGCAATGAGTTTAGTGTTACGTCAGCAGGATGAATATGAAGGGCGGTTAACTAATCTTGAAAATCAGGTTGCTATTTATGCACTGCAGATTGAGCAGCGGCAGCAGGAGATGATGGAGATTAATTCCAAAATAACCACTCTGGAAACCAGCCTGACACTGGTTAACCGGGAGCTCAAGTTAACCCGTCCCTTAGCCCTGAAAAATATCGTTCCGGAAGTTGAGTTAATACAACTGCAGCGCTCGGTAAATGATATCAGCGGTGAATTAAATGCGCTGCGTCTGGTAAAACCTAAATTGGCGTCATCTTATCAGGAGTCAATATTAAAGCGTCGTGAGGTGGTACTGCAATATCGGGCGGAAGCTCGTGCAGAACTTAACAAGTTACAATCTGACTTCTCTAAAATAACCGAGGCACAGGTTGGTGTGCAGGATAAAGTCTCCAAAGCATTAATTACTTCGCCTGTGGTAGGTACTATTAAGACGCTGCATATCAATACCTTAGGTGGCGTGGTCAAACCCGGGCAGGCGTTATTAGAAATTGTGCCCACGGAAGATAAGCTGCTGGTTGAGGCCAAGATTATCCCCAAGGATATCGCTTTTATTCATGTCGGTCTGCCGGCGAGAGTCAAAGTAACCGCCTATGATTTTACCCGTTACGGCGGGTTGGAAGGGGTGGTCGAGCATATCAGCGCAGATACTACGCAGGATGAGGAGGGCAATAGCTTTTATATTATCCGGGTGAGAACAACAGAATCGATGATGCGCAACAGAAACCAGGAAGAGATGCCGATTATTCCGGGTATGATGACCACAGTCGATGTTATGATCAGTAAAAGAACGGTACTTGAATATATTCTAAACCCCATTTTAAGGGCAAAAGAGATGGCACTGCGAGAGTATTAAACTTTTATTACTCAGCAAGATAAAAACAAAATAAATGGAGTTAAGATGACGTCCTACACTTTCAAATCAGGTCACAAAGGGATAGCGGCTGTTTTATGCTCAGCGGTTATTTTTTCTACGCAGGTTAACAGCCAGTCATTGGAGCAGGCGGTTGCCCATACGTTAGATACACACCCAGAACTGCGCATTGCTTATACGCATTTTAAAGTGAAAGAAAAACAGGTTGATCAGGCACAAGCCGGTTACTGGCCAACGCTGGATGCCACTGGGGGCTACGGTTATGAATATACCGACAGCCCAAGCACCAGAAGCGCAGGTGATGGTGATACCACAAAAAGTCTCGACCGCAGTGAGCTGGGGCTGAGTTTACAGCAAAACCTGTTCACCGGTTTTCATACCAGTAGTGAAGTGAAGCGTACCAGTTATGCCACCAGTGCTGAGCAGTGGCGCCTGCACAGTAGTGCGGAAAATTTGGCACTGCAGATCAGTAAAGTTTACGTGGAGTTAATTAAAGCGGAGCAGTTAGTCGAACTTTCAGAAAAAAACCTTGCTACTCATCAGGAAATTTATAATCAGATTAAACAGCGCGCCGATGCAGGTTTAAGCAGCTCTGCTGACTTATCACAAATAAATGGCCGTCTTGCTAATGCGCATTCTAATCTTATTGCCGCAAAAAATAATTATTTAGACAGTAAGGCGATGTTTTATCGGGTTGTTGATCAGCAGCCGGATAACTTAGTGACTCCGGTTCCCGATGCGTCTTTGTTACCGGCAGACGAAGAAGCGGGTATTAAAGCCGCGATTGCCAACCATCCGGTGATTAGGTCTGCTGAAAATGATATTCACTCTGCGCTGGCGCAACACGATTCGGCTAAATCCGCCTATTATCCCAAGGTTACCCTGGAAGTAGAGGCAAATTATTACAATGATATCGATGGTGCTGATGGCCGCTCGAGCGGTGTCGGTGGAGAGAATAACGAAGTGCTGGCCATGGTGCGATTTTCCTACAACCTTTATTCCGGCGGTAAAGATCAGGCATACGCGAAAGAGACTGCCTATAAGATGAGTGAAGCGAAGGAGCTTAACCGTGATGCCCACCGTGAAGTAAGGGAAAGTTTTATCCTTTCCTGGCATGCTTTTGAGCAGTTAAATCTGCAGAAAAAATATATAAGAATGCATGTGGAGTCTGCCAAGGACACCCAGTCTGATTATAAGCAGCAGTTTAAAATTGGCCAGCGTACGCTGCTGGATCTGCTGGATACGGAAAATGAGCTGTATCAAGCACGCAAAGATTATGTAGAGGCGGAATTTGACGAAATAATCGCACAATACCGTGTTTTAAATTCAATGGGTGTATTGCTTGATGCATTACGTGTAACACGTCCATCCAGCTGGCAGGGTGAACGACAATTTGAAGGAGGAGTACCTCAATGAAAAAATTTCCTGCTCTTTTTTTAGTGTTTTTTGTTTCAGCCTGTAGCACACAGGTTATCGATATGACCGAACAGCCAACGCTGCAGAAGTATGACTTAAGTGACCTTGAAAGTGATGGGGTAATTGAAGCGCGTGATAATTGCCCGAATACCGTTGTTGGTGAACAAATAAATAATACCGGCTGTGGTGTTACGACAACGCAAGTTTTACAAAAAGAATTAAAGATTAACTTTGAAAATGCTTCTTCTGAAGTGGCTGCAGAGTTTTTTTCCGAGATTGCAATTTTAGCAAATATGATGAAAAAATATCCTGAGACTCAACTTACTATTGAGGGACATACCAGTAAACAGGGCAGTGCGGCATATAATAACCGTTTGTCACTGCAGCGTGCAGAAGCGGTTAAAGATATTCTTATTAGCCGTTTTGCAGTAGATAAAACACGTATCACCGCAATAGGTTATGGCTTTAAGCATCTGCTGGCAGAAGGTGATAAGGAAGAGATTCATGCGCGCAATCGCCGTATTGTCGCGCTGCTAAGCAGCACTAAAATCATTAACAAAGGGATGAAATGGACAATTTACAGCGTTGATGATTCTGCTCAATAATATGGGCTGTAGATGCTAAGTGCTCTGCGTAGAGCATCATCGCATTTATGCGGCGGCTTACTGCTACTGATTAGTGTCGGTGTGCTTTGTAGGCCGTTCTCGTTGTTATTGGATGAGCAAAAAATTATCAGAGCACTTGCTTTGAATTATGGAGAGCGTGCGGCCAAGCGGGGTAAAGCCTGGTTTAATATATTGCACTCAAGCGTTCGATTAGACGAAAAGGAAAAATTAAACGAGGTTAATAAATTTTTTAATATGCTCTACTTCGTTGATGACCAGAGGCTTTGGGGAGAAAGTAATTATTGGGCAACTCCGGTTGAGTTTATCGGTGTCAATGGCGGGGACTGTGAAGACTTTGCAATCGCTAAATATTTTACATTATTAGCCCTTGGTATCGATCCTGGAAAAATGCGTATTACTATGGTTAAGTCATTGAAACTTAATCAATATCATATGGTGCTTTCCTATTATGAAACACCAGCCTCAGTGCCTTTAGTGCTGGATAATTTAGATGCTGAAATAAAACCTGCCAATCTGCGTCAAGATCTTTATCCTGTTTATAGCTTTAACGGTACACAACTTTGGCTTAATAAAGAAAAAGGACGGGGTGTGCTGGTTGGTAATTCGGAATCTCTTCAAAAATGGACAAATTTAAATCAACGTTTGAGCGTTTCAAAGATGAAACAACCCAAGTTGAGAATGGAGTAACTATTAAATGACCCTGTTTAACCAGATAAACTCATTATTGCTGGGACTGTTTTTGCTTGTACTGTCCAGTTTATTTTATTTTCAGTTTAGTGAAACAACGGCATTCATGAGTAATCAAATGGAGTCGGATCTTAACAATACCAGTACCTCTTTAAGTTTGATGCTCAAACCTCATCTTGAAACCGGCGACGTGGCGACGGTCGAAACATTAATAAATGTTATTTTTGAGGGAGGATTTTATCAGAATGTCAGCCTGACATGGCTTGCCGACCAAAAACAGCAGGTATGGCAAAACCCGCACAGCATAGAGGGGGTGCCGCTGTGGTTCGTTAATTTGGGGCTATTTAAAGGGCAAATACGGGAAACCGTTATTACCTCGGGATGGTTACAGTTGGCGACGCTGAAAATAGAATCAAACCCGGCGATTGCTTATCGTGAATTATGGCGGATTATGCACAAAATGGTGCTGGTTTTGGTGGCTATTTTTTTTATTTCAACACTGCTATTCCGGTTGCGATTAAAAGCAATACTGAAACCTTTAGACGCAGTAGCCGCTCATGCCCATAACATTGCCCAGCGCAACTTCAGTAAAAATTTGATCTTACCTAAAACAACAGAACTTAAAAAAGTAGTAGAGGCAGTCAATGCCATGTCAGGACAGTTAAATTTAGTGTTTAACTCTCTGGATAATCAGGTCAATTTATTAAAAAATGAAAAATTATTTGATCCTGTTTCACAACTGCCCAACAGGACACATTTAACCGGGCAATTAAATAGCTGGTTAAATGATCCGGGGATTGGCGCGCTCTTATTAGCTAAATTTGACTGGCTTGATGAAATCCATAGAAAATTTGGTTATCAGGTGCGAGATCAGAGCATAAAAATTCTGGCTGATAAACTACAGGAAAGTTTGCCGCAAAGTTTTATTGCCCGTATATCAAATACTGAATTTGCATTTCTGGTAACGGATGCAACTCATCAAGAAATTTGCCATTATTTACAGTTGTTAATACGTTTGATCAATCAGGAAATATTGAATGCAGGCTGTGTTCCCAACCGTGATTATGCTATCGGTATAAGTGCAAGAACCGCTAATATCACCCGTGTTGAATTATTATCTCAGGCAGATCATGCCCTGCAGAAAGCGTTGTTAGAAAATCAAATCAGCAAATGGTTTCAGACAGATCAGGAGCAGGAGTTTACTCAGGAGGAATGGCGTGCTCGCCTGGAAGAAGCGATTGCCAACAATCAGTTTACCTTCCAATGGCAGCCTGTACATATTCTGGGTAGTGCTCGTGTTATGCAGCGTGAGATCTATTGCCGTTTACAAATCGCTGACAAAAACACACGTGCGGCTGAGTTTATGCCCTACGTAGAGCGTCTAGCTTTGGGGCATCAGCTTGATAGGTGCATATTAGAAGCTATTATTGCCGATAAAATTTTAGCTCTGAATAAAGACCCCGTGGCGGTGAATCTGACTCGGGACAGTATACTGAATAGTCAGTTTCATACCTGGTTAAGCACGTTTTTAACTGATATTGCAGATCCGCATCTGATCCAGTTTGAATTGCCGGAAGCGGGCGTCACCAGTTGTCTGGATGAGGCGATTAAACTCACCACTATTATAAAAAATGGCGGCGCTCAATTTGGTATAGATCATTACGGTCAGCAGGTAGGGACCCTGGAATACCTGCAGTTATTAAAACCGGATTATGTGAAATTGGATATTTCTTTGTCCGGTTACCAACGCGAAGAGGCACAAGGCAATCTGCAAAATCTGGAGCTTTGCCGGGCATTGGTGAATATCGCACAGGGGTTAGAAATTAAAGTTGTGATCACCGGTATTGAAGATGAGCAACATCTGCATCAGTTTAATACACTGAAGATTGAAGGTTATCAGGGGTACATCTCCGCCCCTGTTGCTATCTGATTTTCTCCCGTAACAACCGCACTGAAAGACTGAGGTTATTTCATCTCAGTCTTAAATTCAGCGTAAACAATTTCTCCTCTACCTGCATTTGCAATTTGTGCTACTATCGTCAGCAATTTTATTAATAGCTTTTCGCTTAATTAAATCGGCAAAAACTGGAAAGTAAAAATTGATGATAACGCCGTTGTTTTATTAATTTTAACCAGCAAAGTTGATTAGATATTTATGCAGCCAGGTAGATAGTCAAACTGCTTGAAGATGCAGAAATGAGCAACATTAACGAATAATGAACAAGGGCACTGCAGATATGATCCCAAACTTATCTTATCAAGAGAATATAAAACAAGATTACTTCGCATTTTTAACTGCGTTAAGCGCAACAAACTATTCAGGTGAAATAGAAAAAAGTTACGCCAGTCGTCTTGCTGTGGCAACAGATAACAGTGTTTATCAATGTTTGCCGCAGGCGGTTCTCTTTCCCCGCTCAACCCAGGATATTGTTGAGATTTGTAAACTTGCCCAAGGTGATGAATTCGCTAACATCCGTTTTTCTCCCCGCGGTGGCGGTACAGGCACCAACGGCCAGTCTTTAAGTAATGATCTGGTGCTGGATCTGTCCCGCTATATGAACCAGATTGTCGAACTGAATGAAAAAGAGGGCTGGGTGCGGGTACAAACAGGGGTGGTGAAAGATCAATTGAATGACTTTTTACGCCCTTACGGTCTGTTTTTTTCACCTGATTTATCAACCAGTAACCGCGCCACTATCGGCGGCATGATCAGCTGCGATGCTTCCGGTCAGGGATCCCTTGTATACGGCAAAACCAGTGACCATGTTCTGGCATTAACTTCTGTATTAGTTGACGGGCAGGTCTTAGAGAGTGCGCCTGTTGAAGGTGAAGCCTTAGCGGAGCAAAGTGCGCGTCAGGACAGTATCGGGGCTATTTACCGTCAGGTGGTTGAAACCTGCGCGGGGAAACAGCAGCAGATTGAGCAGGGGTTTCCCAAGCTGAACCGCTTTTTAACCGGTTATGATTTGAAGCATGTATATGATCCGCAAACCGGTGCAGTGGATTTAACGCGTATTCTATGTGGTGCAGAAGGGTCGTTGGCATTTATTACCGAAGCCAAATTAGATGTGCAGAAAATCCCAACTTATCGCACCCTGCTTAATGTTAAGTACGATAGTTTTCAATCGGCACTGCAAAACGCGCCTTTTCTGGTTCAGGCTAATGCGCTATCGGTGGAAACAATCGATTCGAAAGTTTTAAACTTAGCAAAACAGGATATTGTTTGGCATAGCGTCAGTGAGTTGATTACCGATGTACCGGGTCAAATTGTTGATGGCTTAAATATCGTTGAATTTGTTGAGGAAGATAAGCAAATCCAAGATAAAAAAGTCGCTGATTTGGTCGCAAAATTAGATACATTGATTGCCAATAAAGAAGCGGGGCTGATCGCTTATCAAATTTGCGAAAATCTGGCTGATATTAATAAAATTTATGGTATGCGTAAGAAAGCCGTAGGTTTGCTGGGTAATACTGCCGGCAGCGCAAAACCTGTCGCTTTCGTTGAAGATACCTGCGTACCACCGGAAAATCTGGCCCCTTACATCAATGAATTCCGTCAGTTATTAGATGATCATAAACTGCATTACGGTATGTTTGGCCATGTTGATGCCGGTGTGCTGCATGTCCGTCCGGCATTGGATATGTGCGATCCTGAGCAGGAAAAAATGATGCGTACCATTTCCGATAAAGTGGTGGCATTAACATCAAAATATAAAGGACTGATGTGGGGGGAACACGGTAAAGGTTTCCGCAGTGAATATGGCCCTGAATTTTTTGGTGAAGAGTTATTCACTGAATTACGTAAAATTAAAGCGGTATTTGATCCGCACAACCGGGTAAATCCGGGGAAAATCTGTACGCCGCTAAGTTCACAAGAGCTGTTGGTCAGCGTGGATGCGGTTAAACGCGGCACCTTCGATCGGCAAATACCGATTGCGGTGCGTGAAAGTTTTAAAGAGAGTATCGACTGTAACGGTAACGGCCTATGCTTTAACTACGATACTAAATCACCGATGTGTCCGTCGGTTAAAGTGACTAAAGATCGCCGCCATTCGCCTAAAGGCCGTGCGGGTTTAATGCGCGAGTGGTTACGCCAGCTGGCAAATAATGAGATTGATGTATTACAGCTGGAAAATGATCTGTATGCGGGTAAAAATGCCTCTCTATTCAGAAAATTTACCAATACGCTTGCTAAACGTAAAGGGGAATACGATTTTTCCCATGAGGTGATGGAAGCGATGCAGGGCTGCTTGGCCTGTAAAGCCTGTACCAGTCAGTGTCCGATTCAGGTTGATGTGCCGACTTTCCGGGCGCGCTTTATGCACCTTTACCACGGCCGTTATTTACGTCCGCTGAAAGATTATTTTGTCGCCTATGTTGAGCAGTACGCACCATTAATGGGGAAATTGCCGGCATTTTTTAACTTCTTTATGGGTATGAAGCTGACCGCCACATTAACAGAAAAATTTGTCGGCATGGTGGATATTCCGCTGCTTTCCAGTCCGACGCTGGTTTCTTCACTGAACAATAAAGATGTACTTGAGTTTGATTTAAGCAGGCTGCAGGCATTAAGCGAAGCTGAGCGTCAGCAGTATGTGCTGATAGTGCAGGATCCTTTTACCACCTATTATGATGCCGATGTAGTAAGAGATGTAGTGCTAACCATCAAGAAGTTAGGCTATAAACCGGTAATCCTGCCCTTTAAGGCCAATGGTAAACCGCAGCATATTAAGGGGTTCCTGGATAAATTTGCGAAAACTGCTAAAAATGCGGCTGACTTTTTGAATCAGATGGCAGCCCTTAATATTCCTATGGTCGGGACGGATCCGGCCATGGTCTTGTGCTACCGTGATGAATATAAACATGCGCTGGGTGAAAAACGCGGTGACTTTAATGTACATCTTTTTCAGGAATGGTTATTGCCGCGTTTGGCGGGCGATAAAAAGGCTGCAGGCGGTAAAGAGTACTTCTTATTCGGTCATTGTACCGAGGTGACTGCCGAGCCGACTTCCAGTGGCGACTGGGCGAAAATATTTAACCATTTTGGCGCGCAATTAACCAATGTGCCCGTGGGGTGCTGTGGTATGGCGGGCACCTACGGCCATGATGCGACTAAACTTGCTGACTCGAAGGCGATTTATAGCCTGAGCTGGGAAGCTGAAATTGCCAAACGCGAACGGGCGTATTGTTTGGCGACGGGGTATTCATGCCGCAGTCAAGTCAAGCGTATTGAAGGACAAACACTGAAGCATCCCGTTCAGGCGCTGTTGGAAATTTTATAAGCGAAGAGTGGTTGGACAAATGTCGATTTGGAAAAAAAACACGGATTTGACGCGCTTAAATGCCACCAGTGAAAATACGTTAACCGCTCATCTGGGGATTGTATTTACCGAAGTGGGGGATAATTATTTCAGCGGTACAATGCCCGTGGATCATCGCACGGTGCAGCCTTTCGGGCTGCTGCACGGCGGTGCATCGGTTGTTTTAGCGGAAACCTTAGGCAGCGTCGCCGCGAATTTGGCTGTGCCTGCCGATAAGATCTGCGTTGGTTTAGAGGTTAATGCCAACCATATCCGCAGTGTTAAATCCGGACTGGTAACGGGTACGGCAACCGCGCTGCACATCGGTTATACAACACAAATCTGGTCGATTGAGATAAAAAATGCCAGGCAGCAGCTGGTGTGTATTTCACGCCTGACCATAGCAGTGATAAATAAACCTGTCACTGAATAAACTTAGAAGGCGCCTGACTGGCGTTTAGATGGTTACAGACCTGCTTAACAGCAACAGGAAGAAAGCTGCCAGCAGAACGCTGTCAGCTTTTTATAAACAGTTAAAATGGCCGTGTGGTAATTGACTGCCGGGCAAATAAATAATAAAGAGAAAGTTATGATTAAAATCGGTGCTTATAATGAGCTCACTATTATCAAGCAGGTTGATTTCGGCATGTATCTTGACGGCTACGAAGAGGGCGAAATTTTATTACCCCGCCGTTATGTTACTAACGATATGCAGGTCGGGCAGAAAGTGTCGGTATTTTTGTATTTTGATTCCGATGATCGTTTAATTGCCACCACGCAAAAACCAAAAGCGGAAGCGGGGCAATTTGCCTCACTGAAAGTTATTGATACTAATAAAGCGGGCGCATTTTTAGACTGGGGCCTGCCGAAAGATCTGTTGGTGCCTTTTAACCAGCAAAAAATCCCGATGAAGCAGGGTTACGGTTATGTCGTTTATATTTATCAGGACAATATCAGTGAACGCTTAGTGGCATCTTCCAAATTGGATCGTTTTTTAGATATAGAGGAAGCCTCTTATAAAGTAGGCGATAAAGTTGATTTGCTGATCGCAGAAAGAACCGACCTTGGCTTTAAAGCGATTATTAATAATAAACATTGGGGGGTTTTATTCCCGAGTGAAGTATTTGGTGATATGGGCATTGGTAAAAAATGCAAAGGTTATATCAAACAGGTTCGTGAAGACGGAAAAATTGATTTGACTCTGACCCAAGTGGGTTATGGCAAAATAGATGCGTTAGCAGAGCGGATTGTCCAGACCATGAAACTGCATCAGGGGTACCTGCAGCTTTCAGATAAAAGTTCACCGGAGCAGATTGCCAAAATTTTAAAAATGAGCAAAGGGAATTTCAAAAAAGCAATTGGTCAGTTGTACCGTAAGAAGCTGATTAATATTGAAGATAATGGTATCCGTTTAATAGACTGAGCTGCACGAGTTAACACATAAACGGCGGGTCGTTTAAACGGCCGGCCGAATCTGCTCCGTTAAGGTTGCTGCGCTGGTTTGACCACCTCATGGGAAATAATATGCACGTCCCGTTGTGGAAACGCAATAACCACTCCCGCAGCTCTGAAACGTTTATCAATCTCTTTATGTATCTCGGTAATGGTACGTAAACGATCCCGTTGTTTAGCGACATAAGTCCTTAAATTAAGTGATAAATAACTATCGGCAAATTGTTCAAAACTGACATAAGTTGCGGGTTCATCAATAGTACGCTCATTATCCTTAGCCACCTCTTCGATAATTTTCATGGCTAATTCCACATCGCTGCCGTAGGCAATACCAACGTTTATTATTATCCGCACCGTCTCATCAGTGAGTGTCCAGTTAAGCACACGTCCGGTAATTAATTCCTTATTGGGAATGAGCAGTTCTTTTTCATCAAAGTCTCTGAGGGTAGTGGCACGAATACGAATACGTACCACTGTACCTGATAAATTTTCTGAGCCTCCTATGGTAATCACATCGCCCACTCTGATTGGGCGTTCAAATAATAATATTAGGCCGCATATGAAGTTAGCGACTACTTCTTGTAACCCGAACCCGATGCCGACACTTAATGCCGCAAACACCCAGCCCACACGTGCTGAACTTATGCCCAGTAAGGTCATGGCGATAATAAGCGTTATGATTACGATGCTGTAACGCGTTAACGTGACAATCGCATAACGCGATCCCGGGCTTATTTTGCCGCGTTTAAGTAAGATAATATCCAGCAGAGAAGGCAAATTCCGGGAGAGGATATAACCTGCCATACTGACCAAAAGGGCGATTAGCACCTCATCAAGTGTGACGGCAATCAACACCTCTTTACCGTCAACCGTTAAGCTTTTATTCCATAGTTCGATATCTTCTAGGAAGCTTAAGGCCGGTAGCATCTGTCCCCAAATACCGATTAATCCCAATACAGTTAACACTAACGCCGCGGCATTGATCAGCCTTCGCGTGTCGCCATCCAATGTCTTTAAATCAATTTCATGCTCTAATAACTCCTCGTGGCTTAAATCATGTATTTCACTCCCTGCTGATTTGGTGCGTTCCATTTCAGCTTTTCGTGCAATCACTAAATTATCATAGGTCAGTCTTCTGCTGGTAATTAGTAACCAGCGTTTTAAAAACGAACGAAATATCCACACAAGCGCAGCGAAGAAAATAGAAAAATACAGGCGATCACTTATGACACCCGCAGTATAGGTGTACCCCGCCAAAAACATAATCACTATCGCGGCGGGTAAGCACATGGTTAAGAAAAATATCATTTTTCGGGTTTGAAATGCGACTTCTGAGTGTGTCGTATGTGCCCGATACAGCAAACCGCGTCTGGGATGTAAAATGCTGACTATGATGATCACCATTATCGACATGATGGCGAAATGGCTTAATATTGCCAGGGATCCCCCCAATGTTGCAGGGAATAAGTTGATCGCACTGAGCGTAATAAAATAACAGGGAATGGCAAAATAAATAAACAAATTCAATTTTCGGGCATACTTTAGCAAGCCTTTTACTGTCCGTTCAAAATGTATTTCTGCAACGCCTTGACTGATACAGAGCATTTTTAAAAACTGTACAGCGAAAAGTGAGATAGCAGTATAAATACCTGCGTTAGCAATTTCGACAGAAATATTGGTCGCGGTTGCCGGTAGTTTGAATGCCCAACTGAGTGTGAACAGGGTGAGTCCCCAAGGCAGCGCCAATAAAGTAGTGTAAATTAACGCGTTGACAGTATGCAGGATACTATCTTCTTTAATCTGGCCGACCTTTGTTGCACAAAGTCGCAATGCGGTGAACAGATCACGGCGTATAAATAATAAAATCAGTGCCAGCAGCAGGGGAATAAAAAGAAAGAATATATCCTGTGCGCTGAGGTTCTTCATATTTATTAATTCATTTTTCAAATGAGTCAGATATTGTTTAAGCTCAGAGGGTAGTTGGGTGAAGATAATAAAATTAAAAGCGGGACTGCTTTTTAGCCAAAGCAGGTGCTTGGTTAAATAATCATCATAATCTTGTGTTGTAGTAATTAATTGCAGATATCTGGCCGCTAAATCATATAACCCGCGCCGCTGTACCTCATCATTGGTGATTGCTCTTTCCAGCATAGTTTGCCGGTTTTCTAATAATTCGGACAGGGTGTCCGCATATTCAACACTTTTATGGGTATCTGTGGCCAGTGTTTTAGCCAATGCCTGCTCATTTGTATTTAGCATCTCTTCGTGATTGAATAAACGCAGACTGACTTTGTCAATATCAGCAAGTAGCTTTTTACGCGATGCTATGTATTTTTTACTATCCGGCAGTGTTTCTCTTTGCGCACGCACTGACAACGCTATAAATGAAGAATCACTCTCCAGTTGCAATTTTTGCCGTGCATTGGTGAAGGCCCCCGACACCTGCAGGGTTAACTGACGCTCTGTATTGTCTTTGTCTAATAAGCTCTGCAGTTCATTAAGCTGCAGTTGCAACAGATCAATAAGGGTCAAATTCTGCTTTGCCAGTTCGCTAAGATACTTATCTTCTGCAAGGGCGCTGTTCAGCACGGCATTAGCAGATTCAGATATTTTTTTTACGGTTTCAGCGCGTTTATTAAAAACATGTTCACGTAAAAATGCGATGCGCATTTCTGTTCTTTTCAGTTTTGTTGTTTCATTTTGCTGCTGTTCACGCAGAAGATTTAATAACAAACTGTTGCTCACCAGCTCCTGATCCAGCATGGTCAGTTCCGTTTGCAGGGCTTTAAATTTGGACTCCCAATACCAGTTGTAAGCCTCAGTAAATAAAGGGCTCTTATTCGCTTGTGGGTCCATCTGTTTTTCACTGAGTTGCGCCATCTCCTGGCGGACACTGTTAATTCTCTCTCTTGCCTGACTGGGTCTTGAAGTGCTTGCTTCTATGCGAGTGTTGATCGAACTCAGTTTTGCTTCTGATTCAGCGCGATTTATCTCCTCATCAGAAATCAGCTTTTCTAAGTTCGCCAGATTGGTGTATTGATTGATTTTTAATGCCGCTAAAGGATCTTTTGCTAAACGTTCCTCCTGTATTTTTTTCAGGGAATTTATCTCTTGAGGCGCACTCAATAATGTTTCCTGATATTTCTCCGTGGCCGTTGTGTATTGTTGAATAAGGTGCTGGTTGGCGATGCTGTCGCGATACAGCTGAATTAATGCGGCTTGTGTTTCCGCGTCGTATTCCTGAGATTTTGTTGCTGCTTCAATGCGCTCATTAAGGGTATCAACAGTTACACTGCTAACTGTCTGAGTAAGCCCCGAACAGCTAAAAAAAATAACAGCTGCCAATAAAATTAGTCTGCTAGCTTTTTTCATCGAAACTCCCAAGCCATTTACCCAAAACAGGCCGGAAAAATATCTTGACCTGCTGCGGAGATGGTAACGTAAAAATGAATCACAGCCTGTTAGAGTTTACACTAATTTAGTTCTTTAAAACTTTTAGGACGCTATCATTTTGATATTTTTATGTAGTGTCGATGGTGGTTGAGTAAAAAAATAAGTCTCGTATGGCACTTATCTATATAAAAGTTTAATAAAATCAAAACATTTTTTTGAATGTTGACTTGTACCCTATTTACTACATAATCCATTGATTAGCCCCCACCATCACTTAATTTAAAGGATATGCGTCAATGCTAGCAGAAAATAAAATTGATGAGCTGTTACCTCATCAAATAACGGAAAAAGCCGATGATATTGCTTTTAGTAAAGCAACCAAGGCGTTTCTATCTGCATTTTATCTTGCCATTACTGCGGGGATGTTTATCAGTCTCGCTTTTGTTTTTTATATTACGGTGACGACCGGTCTGGATGGCGTTGCCTGGGGAATCAAAAAATTAATCGGTGGTCTGGCGTTCAGCATGGGGCTGTTGCTGGTGGTGGTGGTGGGGGGCGAGTTATTCACCAGCAGTACCTTGACTTTGATTGCTAAAGCAAGCCGGCGGATTACCACCGGGAGGATGTTAAAAAACTGGAGCGTCGTTTATTTCGGCAACTTTGTTGGCGCAACTTTCACTGTACTCCTTATTTTTATTGCCGGCTTATATATGTCCAATAACGGACAGTGGGGACTGAATGCCCTGCTTACTGCTCAGCATAAATTACATCATACTTTCACCCAGGCTATTGCCCTGGGGATGTTATGCAACATTATGGTATGTCTGGCAATTTGGATGGCTTTTGGGGCGCGTACCATTACCGATAAAATGTTTGCCGTGCTGCTGCCTGTGGCGATGTTTGTCGCCTCTGGTTTCGAGCACAGTATTGCCAATATGTTCATGATACCAACAGGTATTATTATTCAACATTTTGCGCCACTGGAGTTTTGGCAGGCAATTGGTCATACACCGACTGATTTTGCCGATTTAACCATTATCAGTTTTGTTATTAATAACTTAATACCGGTAACTATCGGTAATATTATCGGTGGCGGTGTTGTCGTTGGCCTGATGCACTGGATGATTTATCTTCGTCCCAGCAAAGTTAAATTACTTTAACAACAATTCAGAGCCTAGCTGTTCTGCTTGTATATACCCATGTTATTTTTAGATGCAAAGCATTTTGAAGTAACATGGGGATAATTGTTGTGCAGTTAAATAAAGATTATTTATAAATAACAGAGTTAGCGTGGTGTGATTGTGCTACACCATGCTGGCTCTGTTTGTTCTAACTACCCTTCATCGTTTAAATTTGCGGTGAACTGCTATCCGTTTTTGCAAGTCCATTGCTGCCAAGTTTGCAGCTGTCAATAAGATCCAGCTGATTATCTTTTGCGCTGGTGTCCACACCATAGAAACCAAGCAGGGTATGGAATAAATTATCATGGGATAACTCTGCGCTGCCGGCTTTATCAATCAGGCATTGTTTATTGAATCCTTTTGCATCAGCGTAATCATTTTCAAACCACATGAACCAGGGAACCTGTGTCTGTTGTTTGGGCGCAATCGCGTAGGGGGTGCCATGCAGATATAAGCCGTTTTCACCGAGCGATTCACCATGGTCAGAGATATACATCAAGGCAACATTATACTGATCTTTATATTGAGTTAACTTTTTAATCGTCAGAGCAATGACATAATCAGTATAAATCAGGGTGTTATCATAAACGTTTATAATCTCCTGATCCGTGCATTTTTCAATGTCACTACGATTGCAGGCGGGGGTAAATACAGCTTGACTTTCCGGGTAACGCTGCCAGTAAGTGGGCCCATGACTGCCGATAATGTGAAGTGTAATCAGAAGGTTACCTTGATTATTTTTGATCTTGTCATCTATTCCCTCGAGCAGCGCCTCATCATAACAAGTTGTGCCATTGCAGAAATCAGAATTACCCGACGGATTAATTTGTATTGTTGAAATATTTTTAGCTACGCCTTTGTCTCCTCCGTCATTCTCAATCCAGAGTAGGTTTACGCCTGCATGAGAAAGAATATCCAGAACATTATCCTGATTATCGGCACGGTTTTTATTGTAATCAGAGCGATTCATATTTGAAAACATGCATGGCAGTGATTGCGCGGTAGCTGTCCCGCAAGAGGAGACATTGATAAATGAGATAAGCTCCATGCCCTGAGTGTAGGGGGTGGTATTGCGGCTGTAGCCGTTGTAGGCAATATTTTGTGAACGTGCCGTTTCCCCGAGCACTAGAATCATTAAAGTCGGTTTGTCATTTTTTGCTCTCTTAAGGTTTGCATCTTCGCCAATTATTTTGTATTCCAATTTCTCGGTGAAATAACGTTTGTGCAGATACTTATATGAATTGTATGCATGTGCCGGATTAAGCATTTTGTTAAGATAGCTGTTGTTTCGTCCGATAGATGCATAATCTTTATAATAAAAGGCTGCTATTAGCAATATCCCGCCAAGGGCTGCACTGAGCAATAAAATTCTGTTAACGAGCTCTCTATAAATACTGTTTGCGTAAATTATTTTTGTTTTAAAAAGAAAAGCAGCAGGCAACACACCTAAAAAAATAAAGTATAAAATTGACTGCGCGTTTATGTAGGATAAAGCCTCACCTGAATTTGTCTCAAAAATATTTTCGACCATAGTGTAATCAAACATAATATTATATTTAAGGCTGGCATAAAAAGTTAATGCGGAAGTTAAAAGAAGCGGGATCTGGATTGCTTTAAATAGATAAGGCAGGGCAAATAATGAAAATATAATGATAAATGCGAACGTCAAAGTGGCAGTTGAAAGATAATAAAAGATACTCTGATGGCCAGATAATATATATATTTTTTCAGCGATCGGGTAATTTAAAACAACAGCGTAATACAGAGAAAGCAGGATGACCAACAACACCATGTTGATGGGAATATTGCCGTTTTTAATGGTTGTCAACGAAATTGATTTCAACATGCTCACCCGTATAGCTTGATAATTTCTTTTTGACATATTGTGGGAGTCCATATAAGACCCGAATATGTACTTAATATAGACCGTTATTGGCTGCTGAGCAGAATCAACGATTGCATCGCATTCCCCCAGGTTTTTTTACTGCAGAATAACCACCAGATTATGTGAACGCATCTTGCCTGCTAGATTATTCTCAGTTATTTCAGTCATTGCTTACAGACAGATAAATTGCCACTCTCTATAATGCATTCGTAAGAAAATAGGCTTGTTTAGAGGAATACATAATGATTACCACCAACCTCCCGCTCACCGATCTCCACCGCCACCTGGATGGCAATATCCGCATTGAAACCATTTTAGAATTAGGTCAAAAATTTGCTTTGCCGCTACCTGCTTACGATCTTGTTGGGTTACGTCCGCACGTACAGATTGTCGAAAGTGAGCCAAGTCTGCTGGCTTTTTTGTCTAAACTGGATTGGGGAGTGGCTGTGTTGGGCGATCTTGATGCCTGTCGCCGGGTTGCCTATGAAAATGTTCAGGATGCGATGGCTGCAAAAATTGATTATGCTGAGCTGCGTTTTTCTCCCTATTACATGGCAATGAAACACAATTTACCGATAGAGGGAGTGGTGGAAGCCGTTGTGGATGGGGTGCAGTCCGGTTGCCGCGATTTTGCAGTTAAGGCCAACCTGATCGGCATTATGAGCCGCACTTTCGGTCCGCAGAAGTGCCAACAGGAGCTTGAGGCTTTATTAACGCAAAAAGATAAATTAGTTGCCATTGACCTGGCAGGTGATGAGTTGGGGCAACCCGGAGAGCGTTTTATCAGCCATTTTAAAGCTGTTCGCGCTGCCGATCTGCAGGTCACAGTGCATGCCGGAGAGGCTGCTGGTGCGAATAGTATTTGGCAGGCTATTCATGAACTTGGCGCAACGCGTATCGGTCATGGTGTCAAAGCGGTGGAAGATCCTAAGCTGATGGATTATCTGCTTAAGCATCAGATAGGTATTGAATCCTGCCTGACTTCAAATATACAAACAAGCACCGTTTCTTCTCTGGCGACTCATCCTATCAAGACCTTTTTGGAGCATGGTGTACTGGCATGTTTAAACAGTGACGATCCTGCCGTTGAGGGGATTGAGTTACCCTACGAATACGAAGTGGCGGCAGTAAATGCCGGTTTAAACCAGACACAAATTCGTCAGGCGCAAATTAATGGGGTGGATCTGGCTTTTCTCTCTGATGCAGAAAAAATTGCATTACGAAACAGTGCATTAAATCGTTTATAAGGCAGGGAATGCTCCCTACAAATTAATTGTAATAAGGCAGGTGCTGATTACTGTATCCTGCCATGGTTTGCTATAGTATTGTAATACTTTCTTAGATAGGGATGTTAAGCAATGAATAAAACCTTTGAAATGACCATGATTGAATTAATTGCGTTGGGGGTATTGATATTTTTATTTTCTATTTGGTTTGCAAGAATATTTAATAGCGGAAAATTACGCCGACAACAGGCAAAAAATGCAGACTATATTGAAAAACTTAACACCGAACATGCTCAGCAACAACAAGCTTTAGAGAATGATTTAAAGTTTGAACGACAGTCCGCTCAGCTTGGCCATGCCCATCTGATTGAAAAACGTGTCGCGGTATTGGATCAGGGGTACAAATACCTGGTTGATTTTGATGGGGCGATTCATGCTGCTGTGCGTCCGGTGCCGGGTGCTGAAAATACAGCATCGCAGCAGGAAGCTTATGATTTAGCGGTGCTCAGGTTTACCTCGTTTGTCACTTTTTTTGAAAGAAATAAACTTTATTTTTCCAGAGGCGTCGCTAAAAAAGTGTCTAAATCCCACGCATCAATTGCTACCACATTAGACTTAATGAGAGCTTTGTTATACGCAAACCAAACCCTATCAAACGGTATTAATGAGGAGCTGCAAAGCCTGTTTAATAAAGCTGACAGCGAAATCAGACGTGCAAGGCTGGATATTGAGTCTGAATTACGTGTTATTTTACGCGTTGAGGAGACTAGCCAAAATATAGATGCGGATAATGATATCGCTGGATTATCGGTGTTCCGCTGAAAAAAATCACCTTTCTGATGTGCAGAGATCAGGTGGTATTTTCTGCTGCACTATGGTTTTTTTCAATCTTCCGGGGAGGCATGCCTGTCCGGCTGTTATTTCTAAAATTGCTCTTTTTTGATGCAGGTGGAGTGCCACCTAAAGGGCGTAATTTATTTGCATTACACTTAACTTGGGAAAGTTGCAGGATGCACCAAATAAATGATCACTGAGCATCGATAATTAATGCGCAGATAAACAGTACATTAGTTCCTTAGATGTAATGCTTGTACCCTTATCTGGTTACGACATTTTCCGCTCCATTAGCAACCGGGAGAAGTTTTGTATCTTCAACCCGGATGTTATTTATAGCGTTTACATCGCTTTTTTTCCCCTGTTACGTTAACAGGAAATTGGCTCTTTTTTATAGCGGTTTATTCGTAGTCGAAATCCTCGCTCAAGAAGTCATGGGATTTTTTATGTCCCTTAACATACTCACTGCTGTGGCGCATCTGTCCTTTGTCACGACCACGATGATTCTGGTGACTTTTACGCGCATGGATCAGGTCATCCTGATCTTGCCACTCATTATCAAATTCATTAGATTTCTGAGAACGATTGCTGCTTCTCATTGTAAACACTCCAAACAAACCTACTAGTAAAATTTATCACTGTGCGATAAAGATAGATCAATCTAAACAAGGCATGGCAATGATGCCTGCTCTTGACTTAGGAATCATCGCAGTTTTTTCCGTTTTTAGTAAAGAAAAAAACGCTGTTTTTTAGGCTTTTTTATTCTAAGAAACCGTTTTTTAAAAAGTTTAAAGTTGTTTAGCTCTGCATATCTGCTACTCGTCACATTTATTCATGTCAGTTGTTGGTCATCGGCATGTCGCCATAAGCGTCGAACACCCGTTAATGCGTGTTTCAGGTTAAGATTATTGACTCTATTCGCGGAGTAAGCTGCGCTGGCCAAAAGACAGGCTATCGGTTTGTCGTTTCGACTTTCCGCAAGACCATTTACTTGGCATATTTTGTGAGATGAGCAGTGAATAAATCGCCTGTCTAACGGTATACTATTGAAAATCAGATAAAATTAAAAAGGAAGACGCTTGTGTTTCAGGTATATCATTCAAATCAACTGGCGCTGTTAAAAGACCTGTTGGTTGCTTTATTGCAGGGTGAAAAATTTGATGACCCTTTTAAAAGTGAAACAATTCTGGTGCAGAGCCCGGGCATGGCACAGTGGCTGCAGTTAGAGATCGCGCAGGCAACAGGTATCAGTGCAAATATTGATTTTCCCCTGCCGGCAAGTTTTATCTGGCAGCAATTCAAACATCTGTTAAAAGAGGTACCCGAGAAAAGTCCTTTCAATAAAATGTCGATGACCTGGCAAATTATGCAGCTCCTGCCCGAATGTTTAGATGATCCTGATTTTGCTGCTTTATTGCATTACCTTGAAGATGATCTGCACCTCCGCAAGCGATTTCAATTAAGTCAAAAAATTGCCGATATTTTTGACCAATATTTAGTTTACCGTCCGGAATGGATTGAAGCCTGGGAAAATGCCTCAGAGTTGCAGCTTAATCAGTGGGGCAGTGCAGGCAATAGATCCACACCAGAATGGCTGGAAGATCAGCGCTGGCAGGCAAAACTTTGGAAAAAATTGACTTTAAGCATCGCAGAAACATATAAAGCACGGGGAAAAGCTTATCACCGAGCCGGTCTGTATAAAGATTTTTTAGGGGTATTACAAACGCAACAAAAGCTGGAACATCTTCCTGAACGTATTTTTGTCTTCGGTATTTCAGCATTACCGGAATCTTATTTACAGGCGTTACTGGGGCTGGCAGAACATTGTGACGTGCACTTTTTGTTAACCAATCCCTGCCGTTATTATTGGGCTGATATTGTTGACCCTAAATTATTAGCCAGACGTTTTGCCCAAAGCCGCCAGAAACTGACGGTCAGTGAGGGACATTTGAAACAGTTGCCCGATAGCAGCTGGCAAAAAGATGATGCTCATCTGCAGTGGGCAAAAAGTGAAGATCCCGATAGTGAGGTGGGAAATCCGCTGTTAGCTTCTATGGGAAAAATGGGGCGTGATTTTCTCTTTCAGCTGTATGCACTGGAGCAGCAGGAAATCGACGCTTTTGTCGATATAACCCGGGATAGTTTACTGCATCATATTCAAGCGGATATTTTAGAACTGCAGGACAGTAGTCAAGCATTAACGCTGGATGCCGGTAAACGCATTTGCCTGTCCGGTGATGACCGTTCGCTCAGCCTGCATTTATGTCACAGTGTGATGCGCGAAGTGGAAGTCCTGCATGATAATTTATTAGCGATGTTTGCCGGGGATAATAACCTGACACCTAAAGATATTATTGTGATGGTGCCTAATATTGATCAATATGCCCCCTATGTGCAGGCTGTTTTTGCCAGTGTAGAGCAGCAGCGTTATATCCCGTTCAGTATTTCTGATGTCAGTGCGCAGCAGGAAAATCCTATCCTGATCAGTTTCCTGCAGCTGCTTAATTTAAACCAGAGCCGCTATACCCGCGAAGATATTCTGGCATTGCTGGAAGTACCGGCTATCTTACAGCGTTTCAAACTGGATCAGGATGAGTTTGTACTGCTGCAGAAATGGATCAACGAAAGTGGCATTCGCTGGGGACTGGATGAACAAAGTGCCCTGCAGTGGGATCTGCCAAGACTGTCACAGAACAGCTGGTTATTTGGTATCCGGCGTATGCTGCTTGGTTATGCCATGAGTGACGGTTTGTTTGAAGGTATTTCTCCCTACGATGAAGTGCAGGGGCTACAGGGAGATCTGTTAGGCCGGTTTATCGACTTTATTGATGCACTAATTCAACTGCAGGAAGGACTGCAGCAGTCATACAGTGCGCAGCAATGGCATGCTTTTGTCTACCAATTATTGGAAGACTTTTATCTTGAAGATGATGATAACACCACGGTATTAACCCTTATCCGCAATGAACTGGATAATTTATTGGAGCATACACAACAGGCTCACTTTGTTCAGCCAATATCATTGTTTGTCTTAATTGAACATTTGCAGCACCATTTATCAGGACAAACCAATAACCAGCGTTTTTTAGCCGGTCAGGTTAATTTCTGTACGCTTATGCCGATGCGCTCTATTCCCTTTAAAGTTGTCTGTTTATTAGGGATGAACGATGGTCAGTATCCGCGTAATATTGTTCCGATGGGGTTTGATTTGATGGTTGGGCACCGTAAAAGAGGTGACCGATCCCGCCGTGAAGAGGATCGTTATCTCTTTTTAGAGGCGCTGCTGTCAGCACAGGATAAATTTTATATCAGCTATATTGGCCGGGATATTAATGATAACAGTGCAAAAATGCCAAGCGTGCTGGTCTCGGAATTAGTTAATTATTGTCAGCAAAGTTTTGTCTTAAAAGAGAATCAACAGGATAAAAGCCGTGTTGCTGAAAAGGCATTAAATGCCTATCTGACCTTTCATTATCCTATGCAGAGCTTTAGTGAGAGTTATTATCAGGGTGAATTAAAAACCTACAATCCGGATTGGTGGTTGGCATTGTCGGAACAAAAAAATGCGCCTCAGGAGAGTGAAAGTGACCTGCTTGCACTGGACCAGCCCTTAACGGAAGTGCTTTTGGAGCAACTCAAACAATTTTTAAAACATCCCTGCAAGGCTTTTTTTAATCAGCGTTTAGATGTCTACTTTGAGTTGGATAATAGTGAGCAGGATAATGATGAGCCTTTCTCATTGGATAATCTGCAAAGGTATTATCTTAAAAGAGAGCAGTTTGATTACGCCTTGCAAGGTAAATCACTGGATGCATTGTTTACTCAAAGAAGGGCGGCGGGTGAATTACCTTTTGGCGAGTTTGCGGCATTGATTTTTAATAAAGATCTCGGCCAAATGGAAGACTTAGCGGATTTGACGGCCAGTTTTTTTGTTGGTGAGATGGAAACGATTCTGATAGATATCCAGTTTGCCGAAAAACGTTTAATCGGAGAATTAAGCGATCATTGTGAAAACGGCTTAGTGCGGGTGAAAACCGGAGGGATTAAAGGTAAAGATATTCTGGTGCTTTGGCTGGAGCATCTTTGTTACTGCATTGCTTCTGCTGAAAACCTTAATTCCAGTTTGTTTGGACAGGAGAGCGGTATCTATTTTGAAGAGGTTTCGGCTGATTACGCTTATAAAAAAATAAATGAACTGCTGGTTTTATATGAGCAGGGTTTACAGCGCCCCTTACCGTTTTTTATACAGAGTGCTTTTGCCTGGTGCAATCTGGTGCATATACTGCAGCCGGATTGTTTTGTTTTGGAAGATTTGCAGTTTGCCACGATTGCCGAAGCACAACAGGCGGCGTTAGCAAGTTTTTGCAGCGAGCGCGGTTATTCCGAGGGTTCGGATCCTTATATTAACCGCTGTTATGACAATCTGGAGGACCATTGGGATGAGTTTCAACCTCTGGCACTGAAAATATTTATGCCGATTTTAACCAATATAAGCTCAATCGAATATGAGAAATGGGATGGTGCTGAATAATGGATGAATTTAAAAAAATGACTAGCAGTACAACAGAGACAAAAGTGCAGTCACTCAATGCCTTAACTTTTCCTCTTTACGGGCAGCGTTTAATTGAAGCTTCAGCCGGAACCGGTAAAACCTATACCATTGCCAGCTTATTTATTCGCTTGTTACTGGGCCATGGTGAGAATGATGCGCATCAAAAACCGCTGACCGTGGAGCAAATTTTAGTGGTGACCTTTACCGAGGCGGCAACAGCGGAGCTGCGCACGCGTATCCGAGAACGTATTCAAAACGTGCGTTTGGATTTTATGCAGGGGAAGAGTGATGATCCTTTTAACCAAAGTTTGATGGAGAATACTCAGGATCACCAGATTGCGATTCGTTTGTTACGTTTTGCCGAGCTGCAGATGGACGAGGCGGCGATTTATACTATCCATGGTTTTTGCCAGCGCATGTTGATGCAGAACGCCTTTGAGTCGGGCAGCTTATTTCAGCAAAGTTTATTAGAAGATGATACGGAATTGTTACAGCTTGCCTGTAATGATTTCTGGCGTACTTTTTTCTATGATCTGTCTACTCCTCTGACCGAGCTGATTTTCAGTTATTGGGAAAGCCCGGAGCAGCTGAAGAGAAGCCTAAGTCCTCTGTTATCACGCAGTGATGTACATTTTTTGCCGGTGATAACTGATTTTGACTTTAAAGCTAAATATGAACATAGTTTATTGGCTATTGAACAGCTGAAAACGAACTGGATTAATGATCTGCCGGACTATGCCGATATTATTAGCTATTCCGATGTCTCTAAACGCAGTTACAGTAAGAAACATCTGCCCAACTGGTTGGAAGAGGTGTCGCAATGGGCGTTTCAATCCGGCTACAGTCTAAGTTTACCTAAAAATCTGGTTAAATTTTCGCAGCAGGCTTTAATTGAAAAAACCCCTAAAGGTACAGCGCCCAGCCACCCGGTCTTTGAGGAAATTGATCAGCTTTTAGCGCTGGATCTCTCCCTGGAAAATACTATCCTGCAGAAGGCTGCCATGTGGGTACGCGGACATCTGCAGGCAAATAAAAACAGGCAGATGCTGCTGGGGTTTGATGATCTGCTGACGCGTTTGGACAGTGCACTGCAGAACGCCAAAGACAACGCTTTAGCCGTGCAGATCAGAAATGCCTATCCGGTTGCTCTGATAGATGAGTTCCAGGATACCGATCCGGTCCAATACCGTATTTTTCAGGGCATTTATCAGGCGGCAGATGTGCCCGATTCAGCGTCCTCTGATATTGATAAAAGTCTCGGCTTATTTATGATTGGTGATCCCAAGCAGGCCATCTACAGCTTTCGCGGCGCGGATATTTTTACCTATATGAAAGCGCGTCAGAATGTAAGCGCCCATTACAGTTTAGATAATAACTACCGTTCTACTCCGGAGATGATCGATGCCTGTAATACCTTTTTTGAGTTCTGTCCTGCGCCTTTTATTTATAATGAAGATATTCCCTTTATTGCAGTTAATGCCCCGAAGATTAAACGCAAAAAATTAGTGGTGCTCAATAATGAGGATGCAGCACAAAGCGCATTGCAGTTTATTCATGCCGTTGGCGGCGAAAATATTCAGGGTTTTAAAGACGCAATAACTCATGCCTGTGTCAGTGAAATTAAAAAAATATTGTTATTAGCACAGCAGGATAAGGCTTATCTGGAAGATGAAAACGGCAAGAAAACAGCGATTCGGGCAAATCATATCGCTGTATTAGTGCGTACCGGAAAAGAAGCGCAGCTGATCCGCAAAGCTCTGTTTAATGAAAATATTAACAGTGTTTATTTATCACTCAAAGAAAGTGTTTATACAACCCCACTTGCACAGGATTTATTACGTATTCTGCAGGCTTGTTTACAGCCTGAAAATGAACGTTTATTACGCGCAGCTATTGCCTGTAAACTGTTCTGTCAGACACCTTACCAGGTGAATCTGGTTTTATCGGATACGCGCCTGTGGGAGGAGAAAATTGGACAATTTATTGAGTATCGTCAGCTGTGGCGCAACCTCGGTATTCTGCCAATGTTACATAAATTGTTCCATCAACAGGGAATAACAACACATTTACTCAACAATACCCAGGGTGAGCGGTTACTCACGGATCTATTGCATCTGGCTGAGTTGCTGCAGAAAAACAGTGTTGATCACGATGGTGAGTTTGCTCTGCTGCGTTGGTTTGGTGAGCAGGTAACACAAAGCAACAGTGAAGAAAGCGAGCAGAAACAACGCCTGGAAAGCGAAAGAGATCTGATTCAGGTAAGCACCCTGCATAAATCAAAAGGATTGGAATATGATATTGTATTTATGCCGTTCAGCGCATTATATCAAAAACCGCGCGCCTGTTTATATCATGATCCGGACAAAAACCATGAGCTTATTTTTGATCTGCAAAATAACCGCAGTCATTTTGTGCTCACTGAAAAAGAGCAATTAGCTGAAGATTTGCGCTTATTATATGTAGGGCTAACGCGCAGTGTCTATCGCTGTTATCTGGGGATTGCTAATTACAAAAAAGGCAGAGAGAAAAACAGTCCGCTTGCTAAAAGTGCCTTAGGCTATATCTGTTTACAGGGAAGCAAAGATCTCTTAGCCGGCGATACCGGGCTGTTAGACAAATATCTGCAAAAAATGGCCCGGAAGAGTAACAATATCACTGTCCGTCCGCGGCCTGCTGAGGATGATACAACTTATCGGGTAAAACGTGCAGAGCACAGCTTACATGCTCCCTTAGTCCTTGAAAAAGAGATTGAAAGAAACTGGTGGATCAGCAGTTATTCTTCACTGTCGCGTTTTCACAGCCCGGTTAGCACAATCGCAGTAGAGGCACAGGAAAATCACCTAAGTGAACAGGTAGAAGCTCCACCCGTAGCGGCGATAACCCTGCCTGAGAAAACCCCTTTTAGTTTTCCGCGGGGGGCGAAACACGGTACCTTTTTACATAGCTTATTTGAACAGATCGATTTTGAAAATGCACAGGGCGAAACATTAAATGAATTTTTAGTTGAGCAATTGACAGCAGATCATTATCAACAGCCGGAATTATGGGCACCGGTGTTGGCGAAGTGGATTGAGCAGATCCTGACTCAGAATTTAATTGCTGAACAGCCGATTAGGCTAGCGGAGCTAGCAGCGCAGCAGAAAAAAGTTGAAATGCAGTTTTTTATTCCGATGCAACCACTACAGGCAGCGGAGGTAAATAAACTGCTGCAAAAATACGATCCGTTATCAGCGCGGGCTGGGTTGTTGCAGTTCCGGACGGTACAGGGTTTTCTAAAGGGATTTATTGATTTAACTTTTGAAAAAAATGGTAAATATTATCTGCTCGATTATAAATCTAACCATCTTGGTGACAGTTTAGACGATTACAGACAAAGTAAAATGGAAGAGGCATTGATCGAACACCGCTATGATTTTCAATATCAGCTTTATACCCTGGCACTGCATCGTTTACTCAAATCCCGTTTAGCTGATTACGATTATGACACCCATATCGGTGGTGTTTTTTATCTTTTCCTGCGTGGTATGCAGGGAGATCAGGCTTCGGGTGTGTATTTTACTAAACCCAGTTTTAGCCTGATCGAGGCACTGGATAAGCTTTTTTCAGGGCAAAATAACCCGGCCAAATCAGCATTGGAGTCAATATGTTAATACAACTTAAGCAATGGAAAGAGGCTGGTCTGTTACGGGCAATTGATTATCATTTTGCAAGCTTTATGGCGGAGTTGGGCGCGGACAAGTTAACCCAGTTAAGCGCTGCATTTTGCAGTGAATATCTTGGTCTCGGCCATATCTGTTTACCTGTTGAAGAGATTGCCGGGCGTTTAAATGAAAAGTGTCTGCACAGTGAGATAAACCTGCAGGAATTTTGCCGACAGCATGATATTGAGTGTTTACTGCAGAATAGCCCTGAGACACATGCACTATTGAGTCAGTCACTCTGCGTGAATGACGATGCGCCGCTGTGTTTGCAGTTTAATGCCCTGTATCTGGCACGTTATGCTCATTTTGAACAGCTTATTGCAGATAAATTATTAGGTCAGCCAGCGGTGCATTTAGAGAAAAATATCAAAGCGGAATTAGATACTCTATTCGCGGTTAATTATGATTATTTATGGCAGGCCTGGTGTGCCGATAAAAATCAGTCTTTAACACTGTTATGTGAAAAATTTCTTGATTATCTCCCTGCGCAGAAAGTTGACTGGCAGGCGGTTAACGCGTTGTTTCTAACAGCCCAAAATGCGTCGGATTTACAGCACCTGGAGCGCTTAATTCCCGAGCATAAACGTTGTAACTGGCAAAAGGTCAGTGCCGCATTAGCGATTACCAGCGCACGCTGCGTTATCTCGGGTGGGCCGGGTACAGGTAAAACTACCACTGTTACCAAACTGCTGGCGCTGCTATTGAAATTTCAACCAGAATTAATCATCAGGATGGTGGCGCCCACGGGTAAGGCGGCTGCGCGATTAACTGAGTCGATTACCCATGCATTAACGGAATTAGAGGTTGAAGCAAGTGTCAGAGAAAAAATACCCAATGTAGCAAGCACTATTCACCGTCTGCTCGGGGTAAAAGCGAACAGTAACCACTTTCGCTTTAATCAGGATAATAAACTCAATCTGGATCTGCTGCTGGTGGATGAAGCTTCCATGGTGGATCTGCCGCTGATGGCAAAACTGATGATGGCGTTGCCGGATCACGCGCGGTTGATCTTATTAGGTGATAAAGACCAGCTTGCATCGGTCGAAGCCGGAGCCGTGTTAGGGGATATTTGCCATTTTATTGAGTCGGGATACAGCACAGAAAAAGCGCAACAACTGGCGGAATTAACAGGATTCAGTTCGTTATTACAAGCATCTGGCAGACTCCCAAGCATGGCTGATAATTTATGCTTATTACGAAAAAGTTACCGTTTTGATCAATACTCAGGTATTGGTTATTTAGCCAAGGCGATTAATAGCGGACGATCAGACAGCAGGCAATTACAGGCGTTATGCCATGATTATGAGGATCTGCAGTTTTATCCGAATAGCAGTTTAGGTCGAAAGGAGTTAACTGCGCTGGTGCTCGAAGGGTACCGTCCTTATCTGCAGAATTTAACCGTGATTAGCGAAAACAATCGTGATCTTGCCAGGCAGCTACTAAAACAGTTTAATCAGTTTAAAATTTTGTCTGCGCTGCGCAACGGGGAGTGGGGGGTAAACAGTTTAAACAGGTTGTGCGAGAGTGTGCTGCAAAAAGCGGGCTGGTTAACCTTGACACAGACTCATACTGAGCCGCAAAGTACTTATACGCAGTGGTATGTCGGGCGCCCGGTGATGATCACCCAAAACAATTATCATCTGGGCTTATTTAATGGCGATATCGGTTTGTGTTTAATGAATGAGTCAGGGCAGTTACGGGTGTATTTTCAGATGCCCGATGCGACTATTGCCGATTTCCAGCCAAGCCGTTTACCAGAACATGAAACTGTTTTTGCCATGACAGTGCATAAAAGCCAGGGTTCTGAATTTACCCATACTGTACTGGCATTACCTGAAAGTAATGTTGCGGTGGTGACCCGAGAGCTAATCTATACCGCGGTGACAAGGGCAAAAAAACAGCTGACCCTGTTCGCTGATTTAGGATTAATGGCCTCTGCGATACGTCATAAAACTAAGCGATCCAGCCGGTTAGTGGAACGTTTACAAACCCCTTCGCTCACACTTGAATAAAAAGTAAAAAAATAAAGGAATAAGATGACGCCTGCCATTGATCTGCTTAATAAACAAAAAATAAAATTTAAAATTCATCAATATCAGCATGATAAAAACTGTGTTTCCTATGGGCTGGAAGCCGCCCAAAAAATGGCCGTCAAAGCCGAGCAGATTTTTAAAACGCTGGTGGTAAATCTTGATAATAACTGTTTGGTGGTATCTATTTTACCGGTTACAGAAAAACTTAATATGAAGCAAGTGGCGAAGGTTTGCTCTGCTAAAAAGGCGCAAATGGCCGATAAAGAGGCGGTATTACGCTCAACGGGCTATGTGCTTGGCGGCGTCAGCCCCTTAGGGCAGAAAAAACGCTTAAGGACTTTGATTGATAACAGCGCATTGGATTTTCCAAGCATCTATGTCAGTGCCGGTAAAAGGGGATTGGATATTGAATTAAATGCCAATGATTTAATCTCTCTGTTAAACGCGCATCCTGTACAATTGTGTCAATAATAGCTCTTTTACATCGCCTATTATCACATTTTTAGCCGGGCGAAAATTGGTATTATTTTTACGTTAATTTAGTGAGGATTATGTTAGCATCACGTTTTTTTTTAGCACGATAGTGAGCTTAAAATGTTGGAACAGTTTTTTACCCTTTATTTAAAAATATTTTTTATGATGGTGCCCTTTTTTGTGATGTCGGTGTTTCTTAGTTTAAGTAAAAACCTCAGCAAGCCGGAAAAAAATAGCGTTATTTTTAAGTTATCGGTTGCTGTTGCCATTTCAAGTTTAATCTTTTTATTATTTGGTAAATATATTTTCAACCTGTTTGGAATTACTTTAGACGCCTTTAAAATTGGTGCCGGAACGGTGCTTTTTTTAAGTGCCTTAGATATGATCCGCGGCGGCAGGGAGATCCCTAACACCGAAATGAAAGATGATAGTGATTTTGCTATTGTGCCGCTCGCTATTCCCAGTACTGTCGGTCCGGGGATGATTGGTATATTGATGGTTATTGGTGCAGAAATGTCCGGTATGGTGGAGATAACCTTAGTGATTTTGTCACTCCTCGCCGCCGTTTTTTCATTGGCTGGTGTATTGTTAATTTCAAACAGACTGCAGGATTTTATCGGTAAGCAAGGCTTGAAAGTGCTACCGAAAATTACCGGGTTATTTGTTTCGGCAATTGGTGCGCAAATTATTTTTTCGGGTATTCAGGGATTCTTTCTATTGGGATAAATGAGTACTATACCATATAAAGCGCAGCAACTGCGCTTTATAGCCAAACTAGCAGATAATATTCCAGCACCTGCAAGTGGTTGGGAATATTAATCATGCTCTGACCAGACAGCGTATTCATTGCCATTAGGATCTTTAAAGTGGAAACGTACCCCTCCGGGAAAGGCAAAAATGTCCCTGTTAATGACTCCGCCGGCCTGTTCAATTTTTTGCTGCGTATGTTTGATGTTATTACTGTAAAGCACCGCCAGTACACTGCCGTTTTCGATGCTGCAGGATAAACTTGAAAGATAAAATCCCCCGGCTAAACCAGCGCCTGAAAAGGCACAATATTCCGCCCCGTAATCGTGAAATCTCCAATCAAAAACTGCGCTGAAAAAAGTTTTAGTTGCAGTGATATCTTTACTCGGAAATTCTAAGTAGTTAATTTTTTCATGTTCAGACATATCAACTCCCCGGTTTATAGCCAAGCTGCCTGAAGACGTTGGGATTTGCATTATCAGGCAGCTTGCTTATATATCATTCTAGACTTAATTGTCAGGTTACGAAAACCGTTATCTTTCCGTTAAACAGAAAAAGCAAAGAGAGCTGTACGATATTTAACCTGAGTCTTTTAATTGGCATGTGTTGAACTATCTGTAATATATCTATTTTTATGGCACGGGTAGCTGAGAATCTTATAACCTACGAGATAGCTACAGTTTTTCATCCCTGGTAAAACTCGACTAAAGTCTAAACAGTGTCTATAATGGCGCGTCTTAAATTTCATCATTGAAATTAAACTCAAGAATTTCCTGAGGTGTTATTTTAATATGTTGTTGTTTAAAAAAAGATAATGCCTTAGATGTTAAACTCGTAATTTCAAAGAGTTTAACTGGCAATTTAATTTATTAACGTAAAAAAGATAAAGGAAATAAAATGCAAGTTTCTGTTGAATCAACACAAGGTCTAGAGCGTAAACTTACAATTACTGTTGCTGCTGAAGCATTTGATAAAGAGTTTGATAGCCGCGTTCGTCAAGTAGCTAAAACACAACGTGTTGACGGTTTCCGCCCGGGTAAAGTACCTGCTTCTGTTATTACTAAACGTTTTGGCGCAAGTATTTTCCAGGAAGTTGCTGGTGAATTAATGCAGCGTAACTTTTTTGAAGCAGTTATGGCTGAGAAACTGAACCCGGCAGGCCGACCAGCACTTGCTCCTTTAGAGCGTGAAAAAGGTCAAGATTTTTCTTTCACTGCAACATTTGAGGTTTACCCGGAAGTAACGCTAAATGCATTAGAAGAATTATCAGTTGAGAAAGAATCTGCTGATGTGACTGAAGCTGATCTGGATAAAATGATCGACACATTGCGTAAACAACATGCTGACTGGAATGCTGTTGAGCGCGAAGCTGCAGACGCTGATCAAGTGACGCTTGATTTTGAAGGTTCTATCGACGGCGAAGTCTTTGAAGGCGGTAAAGCTGAAGGATTTCAAATTGTATTAGGCAGCGGCAGAATGATCCCTGGTTTTGAAGCGGGTATTGTTGGTCACGCAGCAGGTTCTGAATTCACAATCGATGTAAACTTCCCTGAAGAATACCATGCAGAACAGCTTAAAGGTAAAGCAGCACAGTTTGCAATTAAACTGACTAAAGTTGAAGAGCAAATCCTACCGGAAATCACACCTGAATTCGTACAAAAATTTGGTGTGGAAAACGGTGACTTTGAAACATTAAAAAATGATGTAAAACAAAACATGGTGCGTGAACTGACTCAAACACTTAAGCATAATGTGAAAGACAAAGTATTAAACGCATTAGTTGAAAACAATGAAATCGAAGTACCTAAAGCATTAGTTGACGGTGAAGTTGATGTGTTACGTAAGCAGGCTATGGAGCGTTACGGCCAGCAAATGGATCCTAAAAACCTACCTGAGTTACCAGCTGAATTGTTCAACGAACAAGCTGTTAAACGTGTTAAAGTAGGTCTGTTATTGGGTGAAGTTATCAAAGTTAACGAAATTAAAGTTGATCAGGATAAAGTAGCTGCACTAATTGAATCTGCTGCATCTGCCTATGAAAATCCGGCAGAAGTTGTTGCATACTACAAAAATAACAAAGAATTGATGCAAAATATGGAAAATGTTGCATTAGAAGAGCAAGCAGTTGATTTTATCATTGAAAAAGCTAAAGTAACGGAAGTGAACAAATCGTTCGATGAAGTTATGAACAAAGCAGTTGCTTAATAGGTTTCTATCTATTCAGCAATTGTTATACTCTTTATACTGCAGAGAAGTTAATCTTATTTTTGAAGCAGTTGGGTATTAGTTCTCAATGGCTCGGGTGATTTCACTCGGGCCATTTTACATTCAGTGCATTAACAATTTATTTAATTTATTAGGGTAGAAGTAGAACATGTCAAATCCATTTGCTGTAAATACAGATCCAATTAGTAACGCTCTTATTCCTATGGTTGTGGAACAAACAGCAAAAGGAGAGCGTTCTTATGATATCTATTCCCGCTTATTGAAAGAGCGTGTTATTTTTTTAACTGGCCCAGTTGAAGATCACATGGCGAATGTTATCGCTGCGCAGCTGTTATTCTTGGAGTCAGAAAGTCCGGAAAAAGACATTTTCATTTATATTAATTCACCGGGTGGCTCAATCAGTGCCGGTATGGCAATTTATGATACAATGCAGTTTATTAAGCCTGACGTAAGTACTGTTTGTATGGGGATGGCTGCCAGTATGGGGGCTTTCTTATTGGCAAGTGGTGCAGCGGGTAAACGTCATTGTTTACCGAATGCAAAAGTGATGATTCATCAGCCATTGGGCGGATTTCAGGGACAGGCTTCTGATTTTGAAATTCATGCAAAAGAGATTCTTGCGACTAAACATCGTATGAATGAATTATTAGCCTTCCATACTGGTAAAGATATTGAAGTGATTGCACAGGATACAGACCGAGATAATTTTATGCGTGCACAAGAAGCAGTAGATTACGGCATTGTTGATTCTGTGTTAACGCAAAGAAAATAAGTAGAGGAAAAAATATGCCAAATAAAAATGATAGCAACAGCCTACTTTATTGTTCTTTTTGTGGCAAGAGTCAGCACGAAGTAAAAAAACTGATTGCTGGTCCTTCTGTGTATATTTGTAATGAATGTGTTGACCTTTGCGATGATATTATTAAAGAAGAAATTGCAGAAATAACCAGTTCAACTGATTCAGAAAAGAGCAATAAAAAATTACCGACACCTCATGAAATTCGCGCTAATCTGGACGATTATGTTATTGGTCAGGATATGGCCAAAAAAGTCCTTTCAGTCGCGGTATATAATCACTATAAGCGTTTAAAACATGGTGATGTTTCCGATGGTGTTGAATTAAGCAAAAGTAATATTCTTCTGATCGGGCCAACGGGCAGCGGTAAAACATTATTAGCAGAAACAATGGCGCGTTTATTAGACGTACCATTTACTATGGCCGATGCCACTACATTAACTGAAGCGGGTTATGTGGGTGAAGATGTTGAAAACATCATCCAAAAACTGTTGCAGAAATGTGATTACGACCCGCAAAAAGCAGAGCGGGGTATTATTTACATTGATGAAATCGATAAGATCACCCGTAAATCAGAAAATCCGTCTATTACGCGCGATGTTTCAGGTGAAGGTGTACAGCAGGCTTTATTGAAACTGATTGAGGGCACGGTTGCTTCTATTCCCCCGCAAGGTGGGCGTAAACATCCTAATCAGGAGTTTATCCAGGTTGATACGTCGAAAATATTGTTTATCTGCGGTGGTGCTTTTTCCGGTTTGGACAGCATTATTGAACAGCGTATCCATACAGGCACGGGTATTGGCTTTGGTGCAACGGTAAGAGATAAAGACGCAAAAGCATCGCTAAGTGAAACTTTCCAGAAAGTGGAACCTCAGGATTTAGCTAAATATGGCCTTATTCCTGAGTTTATCGGTCGTTTACCTGTGGTTGCCACATTAACTGAGTTAGATGAAAAAGCTTTAGTGGAAATATTAACGGCACCTAAAAATGCAATTACTAAACAGTATGCTGCATTATTTGCGCTGGAAAATGTCGAGCTTGAGTTTAGAGAAAAAGCATTAATTGCGATGGCGAAAAAAGCGATGACCCGTAAAACCGGTGCGCGTGGACTGCGTTCAATTGTTGAGGCGGTCTTATTGGATACCATGTATGACTTACCGTCAGTTGAAAATGTCAGCAAAGTTGTGGTTGATGAAAATGTCATTAACGGCGATGCAAAACCGCTGATGATTTATTCGGAAGATGAAACCCAATTAGTTTCGTCTGATAAATAAGCAATTAATCCAATTATTATTAAAAAAGAGAGCGTTATGCTCTCTTTTTTCATTTCCTGCCTTGAAAAAAAAACTCTAAGCCCCAGTATATTTCATTACGCTTTCTAAATTTATTTGTTGTCGATATTAAAAGAAACAAATGAGTATTTTTCTGGGGATATTATGAAAACTGAATCAGAGCAAAAATTAACCCTGCCGGTATTACCCCTACGTGATGTAGTGGTATACCCGCATATGGTTATTCCACTTTTTGTTGGTAGAAAAAAATCTATCAACTGTTTAGAAGCTGCCATGGAGCAGGGAAAAAAAGTATTATTAGTAGCACAAACTGAAGCTTCATTAGATGAGCCGAAATTAGAGGATTTGTATACTGTCGGTACGGTGGCAAATATTCTGCAATTATTAAAATTACCCGATGGCACGGTTAAGGTACTGGTTGAAGGCGTACAACGTGCACAATTGGTTAACAATGTCGACAATAACGAGTATTTTTTTGCTGAGGTTGAGTTACTTGAAAGTGAAGCAATTGAAGAGGAAGAAGAAGAAGCCTTATTACGCAGTGTACTGGGCCAATTTGAGTCCTATATCAAACTAAATAAAAAAATTCCGCCGGAAGTGTTAGCGTCGGTTAACGGTATTGATGACGCTGAACGTTTAGCAGACACCATTGCCGCACATATGCCTTTAAACCTAGAAGATAAACAAGCCGCGCTAGAGTTAAACTCGGTGACTGAGCGTTTAGAATATCTGATGGCGATGATGGAAAATGAAGAAGATATTCTAAAAGTTGAAAAACGCATCCGTTCGCGCGTCAAAAAGCAGATGGAGCGCAGTCAACGAGAGTATTATCTTAACGAACAGATGAAAGCGATTCAGAAAGAGTTGGGCGAATCAGAAGACGGACCTAATGACCATGATCAGCTTGCGGAAAAAATTAAGCAGGCAGGCATGTCTGAAGAAGCTTTTGAAAAAGCAACGTCAGAGCTTAAAAAGTTAAAAATGATGTCGCCCATGTCATCAGAGGCCAGTGTTATCCGCACCTACATTGAAAGCCTAGTGAATGTGCCCTGGAAAAAACGTTCGCCGGTTAAAAAGAATCTTGCTAAAGCGCAGGAGGTTTTAGATGCGGATCATTATGGCTTGGAAAAAGTAAAAGAGCGTATTTTAGAGTATCTGGCAGTACAATCGCGGATTAATAAATTAAAAGGCCCTATTTTATGTTTAGTAGGTCCTCCAGGTGTTGGTAAAACCTCATTAGGCCAATCAATCGCCCGTTCCACCGGACGTAAATATATACGTATGGCACTAGGTGGTGTTCGTGATGAGGCTGAGATTCGCGGACATCGTCGTACCTATATCGGTTCATTGCCGGGGAAAATCATTCAAAAAATGAGTAAAGTAGGGGTGAAAAATCCACTTTTCCTATTGGATGAAATAGATAAGATGGCTTCGGATATGCGTGGTGATCCAGCTTCTGCTTTACTGGAAGTCTTAGATCCGGAACAAAACAATACCTTTAACGATCATTATTTAGAGGTTGATTATGATTTGTCTGATGTAATGTTTGTCGCGACGTCAAATTCCATGAACATTCCAGGGCCGTTACTGGACCGTATGGAAGTGATTCGTTTATCGGGTTATACCGAAGATGAAAAACTCAATATCGCGCAGCAGCATCTCACCAGCAAGCAAATCAAGCGTAACGGTTTGAAAGAAAGCGAAATCAGTATTGATGACAGCGCGATCATCGGTATTGTGCGTTATTATACCCGCGAAGCCGGGGTACGTTCATTAGAGCGGGAAATTTCAAAAATATGTCGTAAGGTAGTCAAACAAATTCTTTTAGACAAAAAAATCAAAAAAGTGGAAGTGACCCTGGAAAATTTAAAAGATTATCTGGGCGTGCGACGCTTTGATTTCGGCAAAGCCGATTCAGCCAATCAAGTCGGTCAGGTAACCGGGCTTGCATGGACTCAAGTGGGTGGAGAGCTATTAACCATTGAGGCAACTTCTATGCCCGGGAAAGGTAAATTGACCTATACCGGATCGCTGGGTGATGTTATGAAGGAATCTATCCAGGCTGCGATGACGGTCGTGCGTTCACGAGCGGAAGAGTGGCGGATCAATGCTGATTTTTATGAAAAACGTGATATTCATGTGCATGTGCCGGAGGGTGCTACGCCTAAAGATGGCCCGAGTGCAGGTGCCGCTATGTGTACAGGATTAATTTCCAGTCTGACCGGGATCCCGGTACGTGCGGATGTTGCTATGACCGGCGAAATTACACTGCGTGGTGAAGTGTTGCCTATCGGCGGTTTGAAAGAGAAGTTACTGGCGGCCCGCAGAGGAGGAATAAAAACGGTTATTATTCCTTTTGAAAACACTCGCGATCTGGAAGATATTCCTGATAATATTAAACAGGAACTGGAAATTAAACCGGTTCGTTGGATTGATGAAGTGCTGGAAATTGCATTACAAGATAGTCTGAAAGGGTTTTCGCCAGAAAAATAGACAAAATTGGTGATAAACCGCAGAAAATAGGGGCTTCGGTAGAGTTTTTTATAAATTTACTTGCACCGAATTAAATAGCAACGTAGCCTTACAAACATTGATTTAACCTAGGGCTTGTTTATCTTTCGAGATTGTTTTTGCGGCAGTTTGTAGGTTCTTTATACAAGACAGAGGCTGTGCGGTGTAGTTGTTTTACATTAGCAGCCGATAACGCAGTAGAAAGGAGTTACAAACGCTGCCTGAAGGGGCTGCTAAAAGCGTTTTACTCTTTGTTGCGAGATATTTACTTAGAATGACTAAGCTGCACACCTCGCACTGCGATTAAAATATTTTTATCTTGAACAAAAATTGACCACGAAAGATTAACAGGCTCTGGCGTTGATTGACTATTTAATGGCAGACATTACAAAATAAAGATGGAGATTTAAAATGAATAAAGGACAACTGATCGATAATATTGCAGAAAGTGCAGATATTTCTAAAGCAGCGGCTGGCCGTGCACTTGATGCTTTTATTGAAAGCGTTACAAAAGCATTAGTTGAAGGTGATAACGTTTCACTTATCGGTTTTGGTGCTTTTTCAGTTAAAGAGCGTGCTGCACGTACAGGTCGTAATCCGCAAACTAACGAGCCTATACAAATTGCAGCAGCGAAAGTACCTGCATTTAAAGCAGGTAAATCATTAAAAGATGCAATCAACGCTTAATTAGTTGTTTGCTAAAGACGATAGTCCGTCTGTTTAAGAAGCATATAACGACTATACATTAGGCGCATCAAATGATGCGCTTTTTTGTATGTCAGCAGATATTTGCACAGACGGAGTTATAGCAACAGAACAAAAAAGGTGATTAGTTTAGCTTGTTAAAATCAACTCTAACTGCGTTCTGAGTTTTGCAGTGAGAATAACTATCTCCTGCAGCTCCCGCCTTGTTAGTGTTAATTTTTACTGTGCAGCACTTGATCACTTCATTAATTCTTTTGCTATTATATCGATGCTATAAAAATATCTTTTTAGTGTAAAAATTTGAACCGCTTTAGTTGGTCATACAGTGCGTATTGACAGAATGTTATCAATGAAGTTGGTATTATAAAAATTGGTGTAAGTTTTTAAGAGAAGAAAAGTTATGTTAGATAAAATGCGCGAAGGCGCACAAGGTGCGACAGCTAAAATAATTATAGTTGTTATCATCCTATCGTTTGCCCTTGCAGGTATCAGCAGTTATTTAGGTGGTAATAGTACACCTGTTGCGGTAATCGTTAATGGTGAGGAAATAAGTACAGATGCTGTTGAACAAGCTTATCAAAATGAACGCTCTCGTTTACAGCAACAGTATGGTGAGCAGTTTGACCTGCTTGCATCAACACCTAACTTCAACCAGCAGATTAGACAGCAGGCAAGACAAACGGTTATCTCAGAGCGTTTAATCACCCAGGCGATAAACGAGATGGGGCTGCGTATTGGTGATGAACAAGTTAAACAAGAAATTCGTCAAATGCCTGAGTTTGCAGTTGATGGAAAGTTCAACAACGAGCAATACTTGTCATTATTAAGAAGGGCGGGTTACACACCGTCACAATTCAGTGAAAGCTTAAAACAGGATTTAGCCCGTCGTCAATTGCTAACCATGGTTATCGGCAGTGAATTTAGCTTGCCGATGGAGGTCGAGCAGGTCAATCAGTTACAGGCACAACAACGTGTCGCTAACGTGCTGACTGTTAAAGTAAGTGATTTTGCCAATAATGACCCAATCGACGAGCAAGAAATAGCAACCTATTACGATAACAACAGCCCGTTATTCCAAACTGATGAAAAAGTCAGTGTGGATTATGTGTTGTTAGATGGAGAGTCACTAAATGAACAGGTGACGGTATCTGCAGAAGAGATAGAAAACTATTACGATATTCATCAGTCAGATTACCAGCGCATTGAACGCCGTAAAGTGGCCCATATTCTACTGCAGGGTGATGGCAATGCAGCCAAAGAAAAAGCGTTGGCTATTTTATCTGAACTTGAAAATGGTGCGGATTTTGAACAACTAGCTGCTGAAAAATCTGAAGATACCTATTCAGCGCAAAACAATGGTGAATTGGACTGGTTTGAACGTGGGGTGATGGATCCGGCTTTTGATGATACCGCATTTGAACTGACCCGGGAGGCCCCGCTATCGGGTGTTGTTAAATCACAATTCGGCTACCACATTATCAAGTTAATCGATATTCAGGAAAGTAAAACATTACCTTTATCTGAGGTACGCCAGCAAGTTAAGATCGCGTTAACAGACGAAAAAATGAATGAGCTTTATTACGAATTGCAGCAGCGATTGAGTGAAGTTGCATTTGAAATGCCGGATAATTTGGATGAAGCGGCAAATGTTATTGGTGGTGAGGTTCAGCACACGGCGCTTTTTTCAGCGGCAGAGGCACCTGAGACTCTTGCGGATAATGCGATTTTAAAAATTGTCTTCGATCAGGCATTCCGTGACGATGGGCTGAACTCCGATGTGATTGAACTGTCGGAAAATAAAGCCATTGTGGTACGCGTAAATCAATACCAGGCCGCGGCGCTAAGACCCCTTTCAGAGGTTTCTGAAGAGATAACTGAGCAGCTTCAGGCAGAAAAAACGCGTAAAAATGCGCAAGATTTTGTCAAAACGCTAGTGGCGAAGTTAAAAGCGAAAGAGTCGATTGATACGTTGTTAGCTGAGAAAAGTATGGCATTCAGCGAAGACTTAATCTTTACCCGTGATAACAATGAGCTTGATTATAGAGTGATGCAGTCAGTTTTCAAACTGGCAAAACCCGTTGCACAGCAACCGACTTATGACTGGGTGGAAAATACGCAAGGTGATTTTGCACTGATAGCTCTTAATGCCGTCAATGAACTTGATCCTGCAAATGCTAAGGCTGAAAATAAGCTGCAGATTGAACAGACCTTAGAAAGGCTATCTTCAGAATCTACCTATCAGGCATTATTGATGCAGTTAATGGCGAAAGCTGAGATTAGCTATCCTGCTGAATAAAAAATTATATATTTAGCCAATAAAAAAGGGCGACTATCACTAGTCGCCCTTTTTGTTTACTGCTTAAAAGCAGGTAGAGGCGGCAGATTATTTATCGGCACGGCCCATAAATTTATGCTCAGCTGTATTTACTTTAATTCTATCGCCCGTAGAGATATGTTCCGGTACCTGTACCGTTAAGCCGGTAGAGAGTGTTGCAGGTTTAGTACGTGCAGTTGCCGAGCCACCTTTGATTGACGGCGCAGTTTCTATTATCTCAAGTTCAACACTCGAAGGCAGCTCCAGTGCAACAGGCGCACCGTCTACCAAAACAACTTGAACACCTTGTGTATTTTCATCAATAAATAACATCTCTTCAGAGATACTGTCTTTATGCAGGTTAAACAAGGTGAAATCTTCGTTGTCCATGAATACCATCTCGTCACCATCAAGATAAGAAAACATCACATTGCGACGGATTAAATCGGCTAATGTAAGCATATCGCTATCTTTGAATGTTTCATCAATCTTTGAGCCGGAAACGACATCGTACATGCGCATACGGTATAAACTACCACCGGCGCGTCCCTGTGGAACAGAGCGTTCAATGTCTCTAATAATATAAACACTGTTGTTATATTCGATTGCGGTATTTTTTTTAACTTCACTTGCCTTTGGCATGGGTAAATCCTTATTTAGGGTTTTAAAGGTACTTTAAATAAAAAAATCCAATATTAAATGCAACGGGCAGGTTTGGGTAATCCTGCAATTTTGGTTGCTTGTTTGGCTGGCCCTTTGGGAAAGAGGCGATATAAATAACGGCTGCTGATTTTCTCTTTACCGTATTTTTTTTCCATTGCTTTAACCAGTGCGCGGATCGCCGGAGAGGTGTTGTACTCAAGATAAAAGTCACGTACAAAAAAAACTACCTGCCAGTGCTCATCAGTCATCTCCACTGATTCTAACTGCGCAATATATTCCGCTAACTGCCGGGTCCATAAGGTTGAATCAAGTAAATAACCTTGTGGGTCTGTTGGGTACTCTTGCCCGTTGAACAACAAAACTTTAATCCTTTGATAGCTAATCTGATAAAAAACGGAGTTTACCTGTTGTCATAGCCGTTGTATATCCTCGTTGTTAAACGTTATGCATAATGTTTAGTGCTGATTTGCAGGGTTAACATTAATCTGCTGTAAAATCAGCTGGATATCCGCTGCCGGTATATGCAGTACAGCTTATTTGTGCTGATTTGCAGGGTTAATATTAATCTGTTGTAAAATCAGCTGGATATCTATGGCGGTGGATGCAATTAAGCGTAACTGCTCCACAATCAATAAGATTTCACCGCTAAAATCGTATTCCATATTTTCCAGCTCTTCCATGGCGTTGATAAGCTCCTGTTTATCAACCAGCTGCGGCTGATATGCCAGAAAAATTTGCCGGCTGGTTTTTTCGATTAAATTTTGCACTTCAATATTATTTTCAAAACCATCAATTTTATGGCGGTGGGAGGCCAACGCCGCAATATAAGAAACTAAGGCATCACAGCGATTGACCAATGCGTAAATTTCCTGATGTAACTGTTGTTTAGAACGGGGCTCAAACAACATATTTTGCCATGCAGTCGCTAACAGCGCGTCGCTCTGGAATGTCTGAAAGCGTGTCATGCGATAATTCAGATTTTCACTTCTGCCGTACTGGTACTGATCACTTACCTGTTTAAAATAGCGGCCGCTTAAAATTAATAATTGGTTGACCAGTGCCGGAAAACGCAGGAACTGCCAGTCGGGGAATATAAAGGTTATTACCAGTGCGCTTAATAAACAGCCTATTAAGGTCTCTCCTATGCGGTAGGGCAGAATCTCCATCCCGGTACCGTTTAGAAGATTGAATATGAACATCACGAACAGGGTAAGGAATACCACGGCTAAGCCGTAGTTTGTGCGTAGATAGGTAAAAAATAGGCAAGCTGTTAATACCGTAAAGATGACTTGGGCAATATTGCCATCGACAAACATAATGATCGGGTAACCTAATAAAATGCCGAATAATGTCCCTAAACTACGTAATACCAGGCGTTTTCGTGTTTCGCTGAAACTCGGCTGACAAACAAAAAAAACGGTCTGTAAAATCCAGAATCCGTGGGTTAGTTGTAAGGTTTGCTGGAAGATGTACGCGACAAATAAACCGATACTGATCCTTGCAGCATGTTTAAAAGTCGGGTTGGTTGGGGTAATTGCCGCAAGCAGTAGTTTGTAAGCCGGTTCAGTGGGGGGCGTTAGCGCTTCGATAGCAACCACGGGTGGTTGATTTTCATTGTTTTGTTCAGCCGGGATAAGACTCAGCAGTAAGAGATCAATGCCATTGAGGTTTTCATAAATCCCCTCTAATCCCTGCAATGCTTTTTTATTATTAATAAACTGAGGCTTTTGTTTGAGCAGGTACAATTGATCTGCCAGGGCGTTAATGGTCCATTTTGTGCGGCGACTGTGCAAATAAGGTTTTTTATCAGTGATTGCAGAGCCAATTTGATAATACTCTTCACTTAATTGTAATAACAGCTGGTGGAAACCTTCCAATATTTGACTTTCTTTAAAAGATTTTTCTAATTGACTGTACAAATACTGGCTGGCGCTGATGCGTTCGTGAATCTGCTCAGCGACAAAATAATAATAATTAAGCTGATCCAGTTTTGGTTGTTTTTTGTTGAATTGAAAACGTGATTGAATGATTCGTTTACATTGATCTAAACGTGCGGTGATAGCAATGTTGCGAATGGCAAGCTGCTGGCGTACAGCAAATATTCCCGCTTTGCTTGTGCCTTCTTTTTCGTTGAATAAAGCCGATTTTTGTTCCTGATAACGGCTCAGAGAGAAGTATAACTGCGCCAGTTGCTCTCTCAATGAGCGGTAGGGACTATAATAATTCCAAACCAGGGAAAACAGGCCATACCATAATGCCCCCAGAGTTAATAGAATAGGCTGTTCATACCAGTCGATACCCTCCTGATAACCTATCATGGTATAAATTGCGATTAAGATACTGCCAAATCCAATTCTATTATAATGGTTGCCTAACGCACTGAGCATCATAAAAGCAAAACTTGACAGCAATAAACCGATCGCAAAAGCGACGGGGTAAGGCATTAACAACTCCACGCTGGAGGCTGCGATAATAAAGCAGAAAACGATAGTGAAAATAAATTTTCGTCTGTTACGGTTATTATCGTCTGTTTCAACAATACCGCAGGCCATCACACCAAGGCAAAGAGTGATGGAAACATGAAAACTGTCCTGATCAAAAAAAGGCAGGAGATTAAACGTAATGGCCGGAATAAATGTCATGCTCATGGCAATCAATACACGTAATCCTGAATGTACGTTTGAGTCTGAAATCAGTTTACGTAACAAGCTGTTATAATTGAATGTTGAATTTGATATTGGCATAAATGTCTAATAATAAATAAGGCGACGGGAAAGAGGATCTTAACCAGAAGAGTTACAATAGCAAAGAGATTATATTAAATAAAAATTCCTTAGGTAAAGTGATCATGATTCATGTGACATCATGGCATTGTTTTGCGACAATACACCGATATTACATTTTATAGGTAGAGAATTTTCATGACGGCACAAATCATAGATGGTAAAGCGCTTGCAGCCACAATCACAAACAAAGTCGCAGAGGGAGTTGCTGCGCGAATCGCTCAAGGTTTGCGTGCTCCGGGCCTCGCCGTGGTTCTGGTGGGGGGGGATCCTGCTTCACAAATATACGTGGGCAGCAAGCGCCGTACTTGTGAACAGGTGGGGATTCACTCGAAAGCCTTTGATTTACCTGAAACAACCACGCAGGATGAATTATTAGCGCTGGTTGATAAGCTTAATGAAGATCCGACCATTGATGGGATTCTGGTGCAGTTTCCATTACCTGACGGTCTTGATGAAACGACTGTGATTGAACGTATCAGAACGGATAAAGACGTTGATGGTTTTCACCCTTATAATGTCGGTCGCTTAGCTCAGCGTATTCCCCTGCTGCGTGCCTGCACCCCCCGCGGCATGATCAGTATGTTGGAATATACCGGCGAGAAGCTTCACGGTAAACATGCCGTTGTCATTGGGGCATCTAATATTGTAGGCCGTCCTATGACATTAGAATTATTATTAGCGGGTTGTACAACAACGACCTGCCATCGTTTCACTACAGATTTAGAAAGCCATGTTAAACAGGCGGATATCCTAGTCGTAGCACGAGGTAAGGCAAACTTTATTCCGGGTGAGTGGATTAAAAAAGGTGCAATTGTCTTAGATGTTGGTATTAACCGTCTGCAAGATGGCACTATTACGGGTGACGTGGAGTTTGCTGCAGCTAAAGAGCGTGCAGCGTGGATCTCTCCTGTACCCGGCGGCGTGGGGCCGATGACGGTTGCGACACTGATCGAAAATACCTTGTTTGCCTGTAATGAATTCCATACAAAATAACAGATATTGAAAATGGAAGCCTGTTTGCCTCTCGCTGGCGGCAGGCTCTTCAGATAACTTTATCCGGATGCTGAGTTTTGTTTTTGGGGGATGGCAGAAGGGCTGGCGATTGAAAGTGCTGTTTTATTATGACAATGGAGAGAGTAAGTCTCCATTGCGGATATTTTCAGTGGTCGTGGGACTACTGGCGATAGCTCTGTAAAAAACGGCCTATTTTGGTGATTGCTGTTTTCAGTTCGTCAACGCGCGGCAGACAGACAATGCGGAAATGATCCGGCGAATGCCAGTTAAAGCCGGTTCCCTGTACGATTAATATCTTTTCTTCTGTCAATAAGTCCAGTGCAAAACGCTGATCATCTTTAATATTAAATTTCTTTTGATCCAGCTTGGGGAAAAGGTATAAAGCGCCTTTAGGTTTAGTACAACTTAACCCTGGAATTTCATTGATTAACTGCCACGCGCTTTGGGTTTGATCGTATAAACGCCCACCCGGTACAATCAGCTCGTTAATACTTTGATATCCGCCCAAAGCGGTTTGAATTGCGTGCTGCATAGGCACATTGGCGCATAAACGCATACTTGCGAGAATTTCCAGGCCACTAATATAATCACGTGCTTTTTTCTTGGCGCCGCTGATCATCATCCAACCGACACGGAACCCGCAGACACGATAGGATTTGGAAAGTCCATCGAAGGTAATAATTAAAATATCGTCCGCCAGAGTTGCCAGTGGGATGTGCACGGCATCATCGTAGATAATCTTTGAATAGATTTCGTCAGAAAAGACAATTAAATTATGCGCACGGGCGAGCTCGACAATCTGCTCTAATAACTCTTTGCTGTAAACAGCACCGGTAGGGTTATTCGGATTGATAATAACAATACCTTTGGTTTTTGAAGTGATTTTGGATTTAATATCTTCGATATCAGGGAACCAGTCAGATTGCTCATCGCAAATGTAATGTACCGCTTTACCGCCGGATAAATTTGCCGCAGCTGTCCATAGCGGGTAATCCGGTGCAGGAACCAGTAGCTCATCACCATTATTTAACAATCCCTGCATGGCCATCACGATTAATTCGCTAACGCCATTACCGATATAAATATCGTCAGTGTCCAGAGACAATAAACCTTTTGCCTGATAGTGCTGCATAACTGCTTTGCGGGCTGAAAAAAGACCTTTACTATCACAATAGCCCTGACTTTGAGGGAGGTTTTTAATCACATCCATCAATACTTCTTCGGGAGCATCAAAACCAAATTGAGCCGGGTTGCCAATATTAAGTTTTAAAATACGTTTCCCTTCATCCTCCAGTTTATGCGCTTGTTTAAGGACGGGCCCACGAATGTCATAACAGACATTATCTAACTTATTGGACTTTTCAATGGTATACATGGGCACCTCTTAATGCGCAAATTTTAGTAAATGAAGGCAAATAATTATTAACTGACAAAAGTACCTGATATTAAAGAAACTGTGAAGTAAATAAAAGATCCAATACGTAATTCCTGCTGTTATTATTAATTTTATTCAAGTATTGTTCTAGGGCCTGTTTATTTTTCGTTGCCGTTCCTGCTGGAGGCTATTTTTTGCTCTGGCAAGGCGGAAAATTTAATTAATAGCCATCTATAGTTAACATTTGACAACGCAGTCAGATTGAAAAATAGCCCCAGCCCTTCGGGTAGTGTCGAAAAATCACTCACTCTGTGTTGCTCAAAGTTCATTTAGAATAACTAAACCACACTTTTCGCGTCTTGATTGAGTGATTTTTCGGCGACTACAGGTTAGGCTACGAAAGATTAACAGGCCCTAATAATCGTAATTTTTTTAAATGGGCTTTCGCTGTGATTGAAATCAAACACTTAAAAACCCTGGCTACATTGAACTCGACAGGGAGCCTGGTCGAGGCCGCACGGCAGTTACACCTTACTCAATCTGCATTATCTCATCAGCTAAAAGAGCTGGAAGGGCGGCTTAACTGCTCTTTATTTATCCGTAAATCCAGACCGCTGCGTTTCACTGTTTCAGGTTTGCGTTTATTGGAACTGGCTGAGCAGGTATTGCCGCAAATGGACAACGCAGAAAGAGATATTTCACGTTTTTGTTCGGGAGATGCCGGACGTCTGCACATGGCCATCGAGTGTCACTCCTGTTTTCAATGGTTGATGCCCGCTATTGATAAATTTCGTGATAGCTGGCCTGAAGTTGAGTTGGATTTTTCCAGTGGTTTTAGTTTTCTGCCTTTACCCGCATTAAAACGTGGAAATTTAGATCTGGTTGTAACTTCAGATCCGCAACCTATTGAGGGTATTGTTTATATCCCCCTTTTCAGCTATCAGTCTCTGCTGGCTTTAAGCCGTCATCATCGTCTGGCGCATAAAGTCTATATTGACGCGGAAGATCTCAGCCAGGAAACCTTAATTACCTACCCGGTTGAGAAAGAGCGTTTGGATATTTTTAACCGGTTTTTAATACCGGAGGGAGTATCACCGGCCAGAATCCGCCATGCGGATCTGACCTTAATGATCCTGCAGTTAGTGGCAAGCGGAAGAGGGGTTGCAGGTTTACCCAACTGGGCTTTATTTGAGTATCTGCAAAAAGATTATGTGGTAGCACGGCGCTTAGGTAAAGAGGGCGTGTGGAATACCTTGTATGCCGCTGTGCGTGAAGAGCAACAATCAATGGCTTATTTACAGGATTTTATTAAAACAGCAATAGACTGCTGTTTTAAAGAGTTAAAAGGGATTAAAGTGGCCAGTTCTGAAGTATTTTTGTTTGAAAAATAAAAAGCCTGGCAAGTTAATTTACAAGTTGAATCAATACACCGCAGATTATAAGTCGGTATAGGTATAATGGAGAGTATAAATGGGATGTTGCGATACACCGGGGTTAATGCCCCTGAAACAAGCTTTGGATAAAATGCAGAGCGCATTAGAGAATGTTTGCCAGGCGGTTTCTCTGCCATTATCGCAGGCACTGGGTTATGCATTGGCCGAAGATATTAAATCCCCTTTAAATGTACCGCCCTTTAATAATTCGGCAATGGACGGTTATGCGCTTAATCGTGCGGATTTAATTAACTGTTCTCCGGATAATCCTATCACCCTGAAGCAAGTGGGCAAGTCCTTTGCCGGTGCGCCTTATCAGGGGCAATTACAAAGTGGAGAGTGTATCCGGATAATGACCGGTGCGGTGATGCCGGATTGTGCAGATACCGTGGTGATGCAGGAGCAGACAACGGCTAAAGAAGGTCTAATTAGCTTTACCCAATGCCCTAAACCGGGCGCTAATGTTCGTTTAGCAGGAGAAGATCTTCAACTTGGTCAAAAGGTGCTGGGTAAAGGACATAAATTAACTCCACGTGATATCCCTTTAATTGCCTCGTTGGGTCTAGCGAATATTCAGGTGTTCAGAAAATTAAAAGTCGCGGTTATCTCATCGGGTGATGAGCTTAAAAGTTTGGGTGAAACACTTTCACCGGGCGATATTTATGACAGTAACCGTTACAGCATTATTGCACTGTTATCCCGCATGAATGTTGAGGTGATTGATTTTGGTATTGTTAAAGACGATAAAAATAAAATACGCGAAGCATTCATAGCTGCTGATCAGCAGGCTGATGTAGTGATTAGCAGTGGTGGTGTGTCAGTGGGTGAAGCGGACTTTATCAAGGATATTTTATCTGAATTAGGCACGATCGGATTTTGGAAACTAGCCATTAAACCCGGTAAACCCTTTGCTTTTGGAAAACTGTCAAACAGTGTGTTTTTCGGCTTGCCAGGTAATCCGGTTTCCGCTATGGTGACCCTTTACCAGCTTGCAGTACCCGCGATGGCAACCCTAAGCGGTTTAAATCCTCAGCCTGTAATGCGTTTAAACGCGATTGCAACAGAAAAACTTAAAAAAGGCCCCGGTCGAACCGATTTTCAACGTGCGACCTATTCAGTTAATGAAAACGGGCAGTTAGTTGTGCAGTCAACTGGCAGCCAGGGGTCAGGTGTTTTTAGTTCAATGAGTCAATCAAATTGTTTTATTGTACTGGAGCAGGATCGCGGTAATGTTGAAGCGGGTGAAATCGTCACTATTGAGCCTTATAATGCCTTGATGGACTAAATGGCAATACCATTAGATGTTAATGAAATGGTTATAACAATAATACCAATTCGATCAATTATCTGATCACTTATGTTTGTTAAAATGAATACCGGCCAGATGTAAATAATGTTTTAGCCTCTGTAATTGATTGTGTCATTAATACACTCAGTTACCGCAGTTTATACCTTGTTTTGAGCCCTTTTTCCATGCCTGAGTCGATCATTTAAAGAATGGAATGGGTAGATAAAATACAACTAACTTTTAAGCACAAGAAAGTGCGATATGGAAACTTCAATGATTAATACCGATGATATACATATTAAAGCAATAAAAGAGCTTTTACCGCCAATTGCATTATTAGAAAAATTTCCGACTACGCCGGCAATCAGCAAAACAGTTGCTAATTCGCGCGAAGCAATCCATAAGATTTTATCGGATCAGGATGATCGTGTTCTTGTTATTATTGGACCTTGTTCGATTCATGATACAAAAGCGGCTCTTGAATACGCCAAACGATTGGCACCACTGCGCGAGAAATATAAAGATTCATTAGAGATTGTAATGCGTGTTTATTTTGAAAAACCGCGTACAACCGTCGGCTGGAAAGGTCTGATTAATGATCCGGAATTAAACGGTACTTTTAACATTAATAAAGGTTTACGTACAGGCCGTAAATTATTATTAGATATTAACAAGATGGGCTTGCCTGCTGCGACCGAATTCTTAGATATGATCACCCCGCAATATGTTGCTGACTTAATGAGTTGGGGCGCAATCGGCGCTCGTACAACTGAATCGCAGGTTCACCGTGAATTAGCTTCGGGTCTTTCTTGCCCGGTTGGCTTTAAAAATGGCACTGACGGCACCATCAAAGTGGCAGTTGACGCGATTGGTGCTGCTAATGCCTCGCATCATTTCCTGTCAGTTAATAAATTCGGTCACAGTGCGATTGTTGAAACTGAGGGTAACCCTGATTGCCATATCATTTTACGTGGTGGCAAAAAGCCAAATTACAGTGCTAAAGATGTTGCCGGCATTACAGCTGATTTGAAAAAATCCGGTTTAGCACAGAAAATCATGATCGATTTCAGCCATGCAAATTCAGAGAAAAAATTTGAAAATCAGATGAAAGTCTGTACCAATGTTTGTGAGCAGATTGCTTCAGGCGATAAAGCTATTGCCGGTGTGATGGTTGAAAGTCACCTGGTTGAAGGTCGTCAGGACTTAAAAGACGGCGTCTGTGAAACATACGGTCAGAGTATCACCGACGCCTGTATCGGTTGGGATGATACGGAAACATTATTGGCACAACTTGCCGATGCAGTAATTGCCCGTCGCGGCTAAAGTGAATTAATCCACCGGAAAGCAAATTTCAGGTGGATTAAATCAACATTTGTACTTCCGTCAAAGAGGAGTTATTGAACACGGGGCGAATAATATATACAGCACGTTATTGAGACCGTCACCGAAAACTCCCGCTTTTTTATAGTACTCCGTGCTACACCAATTATGTTCGATTGGGTTATTCATAAGCACGAGCGAATTTTTCACGTGCCTTATCTGCATCAAACGTTAGTATTATAGAGCTCTTTACTTCATTTATATGATTATTCCACGCGATTAATTCAGATATCCGTCAACCGTCCTTCGAGATCTTCCATAGACGCAAAAATCCCCTTTTTACTTTCTGTTATTTTCGCGCTCTCCTTCCCTATGGCACTCCAGATAAACTTAAGATCTATCTCCCTGGCACAGATATTGATTACAGTTGAAAGATAATGTTTCTATCGAAGGTGGACGGATTTTGGGCGGTCCAAAAAAATTGCGGGCATGAGATATTTTATGATTTAGGTCAGTTTGATCACGCCGGCGTTCTGTATGATGCCGGATTCTTTTTTATTAAAAGCAAGTTATAGCAAAGTGATTGATTAAAATAACTTAAAATTTGAAATTCGCTTCGTAATTTGCGCTGCTACAAAGAAAAAACTGGCCTGAGCTTTATTATGATCACAGATATGCTGTTTTCCTTTGAAAGGAAAACGGTTTATTTCTGTTGCTGTAAGCTGCACGGATGGTGAGGAATAGCAAAAGCAACTAAGGTCTCAAATAAAGTCCCCCTTGGGCGTTTATTTTAGCCCTTTAAGGGCGTAATCAAATAATCCTCTGGCTTTGCCGGAGGGAAGTTTATTTTCAAAAGGTAGGATTATTATGTCAAAGATAAAGGATGACTCGAAACAAACAACCCGCGCGGACGAGTGGAAAACATTCCTGTTTATCACCGTCTGCTTATTCCCAATTCTTAGCGTTATGCTGGTTGGCGGTTATGGCTTTATCGTCTGGTTTTTGCAGATGTTTATGATGGGACCTCCAGGTCACGGTTAAACCTTTTCCCTCCTTATCTTTTTCTAATATTCTATTTTTAAGGTCTCATTATGATGAAATTATTAAAATGCTTTTGGCAGATTGTCAGTAAGCCAAGTGTACATTTAAGTTTTGGGCTGCTCTCTATGGGCGGGTTCCTGGCAGGCATTATTTTCTGGGGGGGCTTTAACACTGCACTGGAAGCCACCAATACCGAAGAGTTTTGTATCGGCTGCCATGAAATGTCTGACAATGTTTATGTAGAGCTGCAGGAAACGGTGCACTGGAAAAACCACTCAGGCGTCCGCGCTACCTGTCCGGATTGCCATGTTCCGCATAACTGGACTGATAAAATCGCTCGTAAAATGCAGGCATCAAAAGAAGTTTGGGGTGCAGTATTCGGCACTATTGATACGCGTGAAAAATTTCTGGCAAAACGTGGTGAACTGGCACAGCATGAATGGGATCGTTTCAGCGCCAATAATTCATTAGAGTGTAAAAATTGCCATAACTACCAAAGCATGGACTTCTCTTTAATGAGTGAACGTGCGCAGGTGCAGATGAAAATGGCAGCAGAACGCGATCAAAGCTGCATCGACTGCCATAAAGGGATTGCCCACAAGCTCCCGGAAGATATGCACTCAGGTACAGGCACACTGGCAAAACTGGAAGAGATGGCTACATCAGGTTATAAACAGGGGCAAAGTTATTACAGCGTGCGCCAGTTGCCGCTATTTACGGATCAAACTTTAACAACAGAAGCCGGGCAATTAAATGCGGCGACCAAAGTAACCATTCTGGCCGTCGAAGAAGATGCCATTCAGGTGGAAATTAATGCATGGCGCAAGACCAAAGGTTTTGGGCGGATAATGTTTGAAGATTTTGCAATGAATATTAATGATGGCTTCTTAACCAAAGATGTCGCACTCAGCGGCGAATATATGGATGGCGGTGAATCTAAAGTTGATACATTAACCGGACTGCCCTGGCAGGAAGTCAGTGTAAAATTATGGATGCGCAATGCTTCATTAACTGAATCCCGCGATACTTTATGGACCTTTGCTAAAACGACTTACGATCAGAGCTGCAGCGTGTGTCATAGCCAGCCAGCTGAAAACCATTTTGATACAAATACGTGGCCGGGCATGTTTAACGGTATGTTATCTTTCGTTAATTTAGACGGTGATACACAAGCGTTAGTGCTTAAATATCTACAAAAACATTCATCTGATTTTTCAGACGAAGCGCATTAATTAGGAGGTCACAATGTCAATTTCAAGACGTCATTTTTTAAAAGGTCTGTTGGCCACCAGTACGGCAGCTTTAGTCGGTCCGGGATTACTTCAGGCTGCCCATGCGGCATCTTCTGAAACTGCGGGGCAGTGGAAAGTAACAGGCTCTCATTGGGGCGCCTTTCGAGCACGTGTTTATGCCGGTAAAGTACAGGAAATAAAACCCTTTGAAGCCGATAAATATCCTACCGATATGCTTAAGGGTATAAAAGGGATTCTCTACAGCCCGTCACGTATCCGTTATCCGATGGTGCGTTATGACTGGTATTTAAATCGCGAGAAGAGCGATACTACTCAGCGTGGAGACAACCGTTTTATCCGTGTTACATGGGATGAAGCAATTACCTTTTTTCATGATGAATTAGAGCGTATGCAGACCCAGTACGGTCCATGGGCAATTCATGCCGGCACTACCGGATGGCGTTCAACGGGTCAGGTACACTCCTGCGGCAATCATATGGCGCGCGCAATCGCGATGCATGGCCACACGGTAACTAAAGTAGGCGACTATTCAACCGGCGCCGGGCAGACCATTCTGCCCTACGTTTTAGGGTCAACCGAAGTGTACGCACAGGGAACCTCCTGGCCGCTGATCCTTGAAAACAGCAAAACTATCATTCTCTGGGCAACGGATTTAGTTAAAAACCTGCAGGTCGGCTGGAGCTGTGAAACCCACGAGTCTTTTGAATATCTTGAACAGCTGAAAGAAAAAATAGCTAGAAAAGAGATCCGTGTAATCAGTGTGGATCCGGTTAAAAGTAAAACCCAAAACTACTTAAATTCAGAGCAGCAGTACATCAATCCGCAAACCGATGTGACGTTTATGCTGGCGATTGCGCACACCCTGTACAAAGAGAATTTATATGATAAAAAATTCATTGATACCTATGCATTAGGTTTTTCTGAATTTGTCTCTTATTTGCTCGGCACAACGAAAGATAAAGTTGAAAAGACACCAGAGTGGGCAGAACAGATCTGCGGCATAAAAGCGGATGACATTCGTGAATTTGCCCGTATGTTAGTTAAAGAGCGTACCCAAATCATGGTCGGCTGGAGTATTCAGCGTCAGCAGCATGGTGAGCAGCCCTATTGGATGGCGGCAGTACTGGCGACTATGTTAGGGCAGATAGGTTTACCCGGCGGCGGTGTGAGCTACGCGCATCACTACAGTTCGATAGGTGTTTCTTCAACGGGGGCAGCCGGTCCGGCGGCATTCCCGCGTAATCCGGACAGACCGGATAAACGTATTCACAAAAACAACGACTACAAAGGTTACAGCAGCACGATTCCTGTTGCCCGCTGGGTCGATGGGATTTTAGAGCCGGGTAAAAAGATTCAGGCAAACGGGGCAACCATTACCCTGCCGGATCTTAAGATGATGGTTTTCTCGGGCTGCAACCCCTGGCACCACCACCAGGATCGTAACAAAATGAAAAAAGCTTTCCAGAAACTGGAAACCGTTGTGGCGGTTGATTTTACCTGGACCGCCACCTGCCGTTTCTCAGATATCGTTCTGCCGGCCTGTACTCAGTGGGAGCGTAATGATATCGATCGTTACGGTTCATACAGCGGGCGTGGTATTATTGCCATGCATAAACTGGTTGATCCATTATTCCAGTCCAAAACCGACTTTGAAATTTTTACCCTATTGGCAGGTAAATTTGGTCAGGAAGAAGACTACACCCAGGGTAAAAATGAGATGCAGTGGGTCAAAGAGCTTTATGACAACTGTGCAGAAGCGAATAAAGCCAAATTTCCTATGCCTGATTTTGAGACCTTCTGGAAGGAAGGCTTTGTTGATTTCGGTAAAGGTAAAGACTGGACTCGTCATGCAGCCTTCCGTGAGGATCCGGAAATCAACTCATTAGGTACGCCATCTGGTTTTATCGAGATATTCAGCCGTAAAATAGACCGTTACGGATATAAAGAGTGCCAGGGGCATCCAATGTGGTTTGAGAAAGTAGAGCGCTCGCACGGCGGTCCCGGCTCGGATAAACACCCTATCTGGTTACAGTCCTGCCATCCGGACAAGCGTCTGCATTCGCAGATGTGTGATTCTGAAGAGTTCCGTGCTACCTATGCCGTTCAGGGGCGGGAACCGATTTACCTTAATCAGCAGGATGCAAATGCCCGGGGGATCAAAGATGGGGATCTGGTCAGAGTATTTAATGAACGTGGCCAGTTATTAGCTGGTGCTGTTATCTCAGATAATTTCCCTCCGGGTGTTGCCCGCATCGAAGAAGGGGCATGGTACGGACCGGTTGATGAGAAGATCGGGGCGTTAGATACCTACGGCGATCCAAATACGCTGACCATGGATTTGGCAACATCTGAGCTGTCACAGGCGACCAGTGCAAATACCTGTCAGGTTCAATATGAGAAATTTGTTGGTAAGGCACCTGCAGTAACCGCATTTGGCGGTCCTACTGAAATGAGCTGAACATAACAAAAATTGCGGATGGAATATTTTTTCTGAAACCATAGGTGAATATTTCATCTGCTCAACCTAACTAAGTGAATTGAAGAATGACTGAAAAATCGGTATCTGAGATAAATGAAACACGTGCGAGCCTCTACTGGTGGTTCGCCACGCTACTTACTAAGGAGCTGGATAAAGAGCAGCTGGCTTTGTATTTTTGCGGTGAAGGGGTAACGCTATTAGATCAACTTGAACAGGAGCCTAAATTCACCGCGCCTGTTAAAAAAGTAAAATCGGCACTAACCGCCATTTTAGCTATGAATAAACCGGAACTGGAGTTAGCTGCTGACTTTAGTCAGGTTTTTTTAACTGATACAAAAGCAGGGGCACCGCCTTATGCTTCAGTTTATCTGTCTGAATCCGGGCAGCTGTTTGAGCAGCCACATCAGGATATGCTGGTGCTGCTTAGGGCACAAGGCTTAGTTGTTGATCCTGAATTTAAAGAGCCTGCGGACCATATCGCTATCCAGCTTGATTATTTAGGTAATCTGATTATTCAAGACGGCAAGAGTATCAGTAAAGCACAAATCGAGTTTATCAATACTCATCTTCTTTCTTGGCTGGACATGTTTGTGCAAGCAATCGCTAAGGTCAAGAACTCAGGTTTTTATCAGGGTATTTGTCAGCTGTTACAGGCTTATATCAAGCAGGATATCGCAGCAATAAAAGCATGATTTATATCCCCATGATACTTTAAGATACAAAGTATTTTGCAAGTAACATGGGTATAACACTTAATATGAAGCATAAAAACAGGCCTATTATGATTTTAGGCTGCACCAGTGATGCAGGTAAATCGCTAATCGTTACCGCAATTTGCCGTTTACTGGCTAATCGCGGTGTCAAGGTCGCTCCCTTTAAAGCACAAAACATGAGTAATAATGCCGCCATTACTGAAGATGGTTTAGAGATGGGGCGGGCACAATACCTGCAGGCATTGGCTGCAAAAGCTACGCCTGATGTATTAATGAATCCGGTTTTATTAAAACCCAGTGCAGACACTTTCAGCCAGGTGATTGTAAACGGGGTGGTCAATAATGAAGTTAGTCAGCTGCCCTGGATGGAACGTAAATCCCTGCTCTGGCAGGAGGTGCAGTCTGCACTGCATAAACTGCAGAATAAATATGATCAAATAATTATTGAAGGCGCCGGCAGCCCTGCGGAAATTAACTTAAGAGCCGGTGATATCGTCAATATGTCTGTTGCACTTGAGTGTCAGGCGGATGTCTACCTGGTTTCTGATATCGACCGCGGTGGATCTTTTGCGCATCTGTTAGGCACCTGGGCGTGTTTAGCACCTGAAGAGCAAAAGTTAATTAAAGGTTTTGTGCTCAATAAGTTTCGTGGTGATCCGCTTTTATTGGGTAATGCGATGGACTGGCTGGAGGAGAAAACCGGTATTCCGACGGTGGCCAATATACCCTATTATCGTCATCACCTGCCAGAAGAGGACAGTTTCAGGCTGGGCAGTCAATGGCAACGCGGTAAAATCAATATCGCTCTGATCTATTATCCTTATGCTTCTAATCTGGATGAATTTGATCCGTTGCTCTACCAGGATGATGTTAATCTGGTGCCCGTTCATCAAAACCGGGATCTTATGGACTTTGATGCGCTTATTTTACCGGGCAGTAAAAACAGTGGTGCCAGTTTGGACTTTTTGAACAAAACCGGCCTGGATAAACAGATTGAGCAGTTCCAGACGAGCGGGAAATTGATTTTAGGAATTTGCGGCGGCTTACAAATTCTCGGCAGGACTATTTTAGATCCTTTTAATATTGAAAGTGGCGATAAGCAAGGGTTAGGTTTGATCGATCTGCAAACTGAAATTTGCGCCGTTAAATCCACGAAACAGACAACGATTAACTGGATGGGATCCGCCCTTAAAGGTTATGAAATACATCATGGTAAAACAACTGCCGCAACACGGCTTGAGCCTTTTCTTGCACCTGATATCGGCTGGCAGAAAGATAACCTTTATAGCAGTTATGTGCATGGTCTGTTTGAAAATAAATCTTTTTATGACTGGTTTATGAAAAAAGTTGGCGGATTGGAAAGCGGTCTCGAGTGGGCAACACACCTTGATAATGAACTGGATAAATTAGCAGCCATGTTTGCTACGCACGGCTGGTTATAGACATCTCTTTATATCACTGGGCATATCCATCTGAACAACGCCAATAGCCTGTGCTATGGGGCAGTCTTCAACCCGCATTGTGTTATGGAATCTAGAGGCTTGGTATAACCCTTGTCTCTGAGCAGGGCCAGATTCTAAATTCTAATGTTGTTCTTCCTGTGCTGCAAACCATTGTCCTGGCATGGAGGATCATAGGCGCCCCGTTAACAGAGATATGAGTGATGTCAAAAGAGATGTTAGGTATGACTGTCTTTCTTGCCGGAAAAAGAGTGCGTGGGAAAATAGGAATTTACGCGTATAATGGCGGTTATGAGGACAAAACGGGCGTTAGCTGTGTTCGATTGTTATACCAATTCCGTTAATTAGATGATCTATTTAGGCGTAGGAAAAATGGATGAAAGCAAGGCATTTATTGCAGTAACTAGTTGTTCTAATTACACAAAATCGTATGGAACGATTTTGAACAGCTTTAGCTGGCCACGAAGTGGTGAATAGCAGGATGTTATAAATCAAATCAATAACAAAGACTAAAACGTAGTTTTATGTCTAGCTAGCATTCTCTTTAACAAGCATGAATGAATAGATAATTATCGGATTTGGTATTAGTTGTCTTTTTGCGCTTTATTGACTTTAGCTATTAAGTTCTTTGTAACTAACTGCTAACAAGTTAATCAACAAGGACAAAATACAGCTGGCTATCTCGCTCCGCTGGCATTTTAGCCAACCAAATTTTGCCTGTTATTAAGACGTTGAGGTTGTAGAATAACTGGTTTTTTACAAATTTACGAAAATTTTTGATTTTTAACTTATTGTTTTAATAGTTAATTATATTTTAAAAGAGGCTATTTTTTCTTGAAATGGAAAAATTCTACCGCCTCGTTAGCAATCATAGGGAAATATTGAGATGTATGGTCTATTACTCACTTTACATATTTTGGCTGCCACTATCTGGACTGGTGGGCATATAGTTCTTTCAGTTGTGGTGCTGCCACGTGTACTTAAAGAGCGATCTCCTCAGCGTTTATTGGAATTTGAATCCGTCTACGAAAAAATTGGAATGCCAGCTTTAATTATTCAGGTTGTAACTGGCTTGATGCTAGCCTACAGGATGCTACCTGATATAAGTTTATGGTTTGATATGTCCATTCCATTGGCCCATGGAATTGCAGCTAAATTAACTTTACTATTCCTAACTTTTGCTTTTGCTTTGGATGCAAGGTTTCGTGTTGTCCCTAAGCTATCAGCGTCAAATTTGAATGATATGGCGCTCCATATTATACCAGTAACAGTATTTTCAATTCTGTTCGTATTGGTAGGAGTGTCGTTTAGAGTAGGATGGTTGGTCTGAATGCTAATAAGCTATTAAAGCAGGGCAAAAAACAGTTTGCTGTTTTCGTTCCTCAAACATTTTAGCAAACTATTTTTAGCCTCTTAATGTGGCGTTGTGCAAAAGATCAAATTTCGTTCGTCTGGTAGTTTATACCAAAGGAATTAATGAAGTGATCAAGCATTGCGCAGGAAAAATAAACACTAACAAGGCGTGAGTTGCAGGAGATAGTTGTTCTCACTTCAAAACTCACAACGCAGTTAGAGATAATTTTAACCAGCAAGAGTGGTCACTTTTTTATTTCCTTTGGTATTAATGATAAAGATAGGGGAAAGACGCCATGAAGTATCCTCAGCTAACAATCATTATTGCCTTTTTGGTTTTTACGAGCTTGAGCATGTTTGGCGCGAAGGCCGATAGCCACAGCGATAGTGACTTAGGTTTATTTAGCGGACTCGGTAAAGTTATCATCGTAAGGCATGCAATTGCGCCAGGGATGGGAGACCCTGATAATTTCAACATTGGCGACTGTTCTACTCAGCGAAACCTAGATGCCAGCGGCCGGGAGCAAGCCCTCTCTATGGGGGAATGGCTGCGCTCGCAGGGAGTTGAGCGTGCACGGGTTTACTCAAGTCAGTGGTGCCGTTGCAAAGACACTGCCGAATTGATGAAATTTGGTCCGGTCAAAGAACTGCCAGCCCTAAATTCATTCTTCCAGCGCCGGGAGGAAAAGGATTCGAACATGCGCTCTTTGAGACACTTCCTGTCTGAGCAGACTTTGGACGGGTCTCTGATTATTCTTGTGACCCACCAGGTTACCATCACCGCTTTAACCGGGGTATATCCCGGTTCTGGAACGGGTGTTATGTTGCTTCTTGACGGAGAGGGTGGTTTTGATATCGGGCCGTTAGTTCTATTTGAGTGACTTCGAAGTTCGGACTTGATCCTACTCCATATGGAACCCATTCGATAAGATGGACAAAAGCATTTTTATTTATTAATGCATTTAAATAATTTTTTATAAAGGAAACCCTGTACATAATCAGCACCAAGCTTTTTTGCAAAGCAAAGATCATTTTCTGTTTCAATCCCCTCTAAAATAACTTTTTTACCTGTGTCATGTGCATAATGAATAACCGAATTTACCATCGCCATAAAATTTTTATTCGAATTATTAGCAATCACATACTTATCTAACTTAATATAATCAACTAGTTGTAGAACAGAAGTAGATAACATTGATTGAGGGTTGAAAAGATCATCGATTGCCGTATTAATATTGTTTTTGGTAAGATCATCAATCATAGCCAAACTCATCATTGCGTCACTGAGCTGTGAGTTTTCGATTAATTCAACAACGATATTAGCCTTTGAATAATCTTTAAATAATGTAACAAAAGGATTGTCAACTTTGAGAGGGCCCAATGCTGAATAGGAATCCTGATCAAGGTTTACAAAAATATCAGTATTGTCGGGGGCGCAAGATAATTGTAACTTTTTCTGTTCATACTCAACTTGAAACAAACTAAGTGGATTATCGTGAAGCGTGGAAAAAACAAGATCCGGTCTGAGGAAATTATTATTCTTATCTAAGAAACGAGATAAACATTCATAGGCGAATATTTCGCTATCTTTAACTGAAATAATAGGTTGATATTCTACGCCATAACGTTGTTTCGCTATTAATTCCAGTAACTCAGGGGGGCGTAGATGTCCGTGACAACTCATTTGTATTCCATTATTTAAATTCAAAGCGTTAGATGTTAAGTGATAATCATTATCATGTAAATATAAGGTTGAAAATTTATCCATTTAGATGAAAAACACCGTCATTCATGGCGGTGATGAAAATCATTGATGCGAAGGATTAACGTTACTTAGGTCTATTTTGTTGCTCGATATAAGTCGTCAGGGCATCTAGCGCAGCACCGCCACATGATCC
>NZ_JBFGZY010000003.1:0-65503 GCF_041586535.1 Psychromonas sp.
AGCTGGCCACAAAGTGGTGAAGAACAGGACGTTCTGAATCAAATCAATAACAAAGACTAAAACGTAGTTTTATGTCTAGCTAGCGTTTATTTTAACAAGCATAAATGATCAGATCATTAGTCTGCTTGGTATTAATGAAGCGTTATGCTTATACCCATGTTACTTCAAAATGCTTTGTCAGGCACGAGCTTGGAGACCAGAGCAAGACGCAACATGAGGTAATGGTTATTCCCTTTTCGATTGGTGCAACACAGCACTGGTTTTCGAGCCAGCGCCCCGTAGGGCAAGGTAAATTGCACCAATCTGCTTTGTTATATAATTTCTATGTAGAATAACTATACTTCAATTTTATGCCTGGCATCTCGGCACAATTTGCCTTGCTGACTTTGCATCTTGAAGTATCATGGGGATATACGGGCACAATCGCTGCTGCCGTTTTTCAAACCAGTAACGTTCGAATCTGCTTTTCAAACCACTCATATCTAAGCGGTAAAGGGCGATAACGTTTTTTAGTCAAAAATAACGGTTCAGCAACCGGATTATCAAGTGGCGCAATGTTTAACAACTGTGTCTGTTGGAATTGTTTCACTGTACGCTCAGGCAATACTGTGAAACCAATGCCTTGCGCCACCGGCAGTAATATTTGATTGATTTGATTAACATAACCCCGTATTGCTATGTTCTCTACCTGCTTACCTTGACAAAGTGCATTGCTATTATTGATCTTATTTAAAAAGTGCAGCCCGTCAGGGTGGTTAATAAAGCCAATTTTATTTAATAACGCGAAGTTCATCGTCTCCCCCTCGTAGCGGGCAGGGGTCACCAGTTGTAATAACTCGCTGCCAACCTTCTCCTGTTGCAGTTGCTCTGAATCAAGGCGTTGCGTAACAATACCGATATCCACCTTATCACTCAGTAAATCTTTTATAATATTATTATTAGGCGCAGCTTCAACAAACACATTCAGGTTTTCATGAAGAGATTGGTAGCTGATAAAGTGCGGATAAAGAAACATGGCCAAAGCGCCTGAAAAGGCAAAACGACACTCTCCGCTAAAGGGATCATCGAACTGCATCTCCTGCAATAGCTGCTGCTGTAACTGTGCTTTATTAACAGCGAAGCGATAGAGTTTTTGCCCCGCAAGAGTCAGTTCAAATTGTTTACCCAGGCGCTGTAATAACGGGGTTTTTAGTTGTCTTTCTAATTTTTGAATATGCTGGCTGACCCCGGGTTGTGTCATATTCAATTTTTCTGCGGTTAGGGTGAAATGTTTTGTTTCGACGAGTGTTTTGAAAGTTAATAACCATTTTTCATTTATCATCAGACTATCCTGTTTTGTAATAACAAAATATTATCATAAAAACAATAACTGATAATTTATTATTTCTGTATTATTCGCTATAACCTGTTGTAAACAGGCCTGAAAACTTTTCCTATATTGGCATATCTATGCCGGAGCTTGAAGTTGCCGTTACATTTTATAGAGAAGTATTAAACTGGTAGATCATCATGAAGCGAGCGAAGTGGTAGAGGATGACAGTGCAACTGGTGAAATGTGTAGCGATGCATTTGGTGCGGGCCGGGAAAGATGCGGTATCGCCCATTTACCATTGGAGATCGCATTGCTGTTGAATTGTTTGAATTTAAAAACCAGAAAAATCCGGAAGGTAACTTTGAATATTCGCAACCGACACCTTTTATTTTTACGTACATGAGACGAATCTGGAAGAGCTGGCTGAGAAAATCGTAGCTGTTGGTGGTAAACGCTTAAATATAACCAAAAAGCGGGCGATTCTGTTTTACGGTTATCTACTTGCTCAACGGATTATTCCTGCCATATGCTGGTGTTGCGTTGATCAGTAAAACAGGCATATAACTTTGCGCCCTAAAGAGCCATTAAATAATTCAAATAAGTGTTTTTGCCTACATGACGTTTTAAATAACGTGATAGCCAGAAGTCAGCAAAATCATGATCTTTAAGAATATTTCTAAAATACAACGAGTCAATACTAACATCTGTAAAATCGGTAACCTTAAAAGTAGCGTAGGCAATAATTGTCCCGTCTAAACGAATCACAAATAATTCAGTACATTTATTATCAAATTCTCCTGTTCGCTGTTGTGCCGTCTCATTAAGTAATGTTTGGCATATCGGGGAGAAAATAGAGGTCAACTTGATATCAATGATATTACGCATATTTTCCTTTCTGAATACAATAATAAGATGCAGGTCACATAATACAACTAAAATGAAGGAGGTCAAGAATGTTTCACTTCTTCCTGTTATGTTAACTTGCCTTAATTTTGACTTAAATTTGTTTAAATAGGCTATGTGGCCCAATAAAATCAAGCAGCAACTCTATTCTTCTTAATTCAATCTGTTAAACGGGGGCTGCCGCCTGCAGAGCGTCAAAACCAGATTTTTGCTGACCGGTGAATCCGGCATAACGACCGGAAGAGTGCCAATTGTTACTTCTCTGAGTAATCATCAATTCATCTGCGCTAACTAGAAATACAGCGGCAGTGGCTTTAGCCAATAATACCAAATCCGATAATTATCTATTCATTTATGCTTGTTAAAATGAATGCTAGCTACGTTTTTTAGCGGGCTGTCGCCTTATCTATTTGCTGGATCACGGCTTTGGTATTCTTTTCCCCGATGTTCAATTGAACAATTAGCAGCTAAGAAGTTGAACTTTATCTCTTGCCCTCTGCTCCGCAAAATAAAACTACTTATCCTGAATTGAGGTTACTTACCAACAAGTAGATCACCACGTCTTCAAGGCGTTTGGGTATAAAATAGGAAAGCAGAAAAATCACGCTCCTTTTTAACGCACACTTAGGAGGCAGAGCCGCACCTTTGTGGTGCAAGCTATTCCTTTCCACACTGCCTGATTGTGATAAAACTCATAAAACCCCATTAACTCTGTGTTTTTACGGGTTTTATTTTGGCATACTATTTGCTTCGTTTTTCTTGTTTTGATAAAACAGAGAATAAAGGGGAGCCTGTTAAGTGGCAAAATTGACTAAACCGTAATAAAGGGTAATAGTTTTGCCTGATATTAGGGCACCCATTTGCCGCGATCAAAACGCTGTTATCTCGAACAAAATTTTACCGTGAAAGTTCAGTAAACCCTGAGCAGAAAGAAATACAAAAAATAAAGCTGTCGCGAATATATGTAACGGGAATAAAGCAGCAGAGCGGGTTTTTATTTAGACTCAGCCATTATGCCAATATCGGAGATATTCTCAGAAACCGCCGAGGCTATATTGCCCTGCCAATGCAGCTTTAGTATGAATGAACAAGCTTGAGTTAGTTATCTTATCGCTAATCAAGTAAAGCGATAAAGCAACTACTATAAAATAATTAATAAAGGAGTTTTAATATGTTTATGAAAAAACTGGCGATCACTGCACTAGCAGGAGCCGCGCTGATGGCAACATCTGCAATCGCGGAGACTAAACACGTTGTGATTGGTACTGGCGGTCAAACCGGCGTTTATTATCAGGCTGGTGGTGCGATCTGCCGTCTGGTCAATAAGGGCACAGCTAAGCATGAAATCAACTGTACGCATAAAACAGGTGCCTCAATTACCAATATTAATGGCATCCGTTCCGGCAATGTCGATATGGGGGTGGCTCAATCAGATTGGCAATATCATGCTTATAACGGTACTGCACCGGAGCAGTTTCCTGACGGTGCGTTTAAAGAATTACGTTCGGTATTTTCCGTTCACGCAGAACCTTTTACTGTAGTTGCGCGCAGCGATTCAGGGATTAAAACTTTTGATGATCTGAAAGGCAAAAAAGTGAATGTCGGTGACCCTGGATCAGGCAACCGCGGCACCATGGAAATCATCATGGAAAAAATGGGCTGGACGATGGATGATTTTGCCCTTGCATCTGAGCTGAAATCATCAGAGCAGGCGGCTGCTTTATGTGATGGTAAAGTCGATGCGATCATCTTCGTAGCAGGTCACCCGAACGGGTCAATCAAAGAAGCTACCACTTCTTGTGATGCGATTGTAGTACCCGTTGATAATGCCGTTGTGCAAAAGTTAGTGGTTGATAACGAATATTATGCAATGACCACCATCCCGGCGGGTATGTATAAAGGTACAGATACCGATACAAAAACATTTGGCGTAGCTGCGACCTTTGTAAGCTCGACAAAAACTGACGAGGAAACCGTTTATCAGATGGTTAAATCTGTATTTGATAACTTCAAACGTTTCAAAAAAATGCATCCTGCTTTTGCTCACTTGAAAGAGAGCGATATGATAACCAACAACCTGTCTGCACCATTGCATGACGGTGCGGTTCGTTATTATAAAGAAAAAGGCTGGATGTAATCCGCTGTTAACAATAGGGCGTCCGTTATAGGCACTTCGCCCTGTTGTTTTGCGGGCAAATATCTAAACCGCGATCTAAACCACCTGAAAGCATTGATTGCAGTGTTTTCAGGTGGCTTTTTCATTTAAATAGGGAATTTTGAGGATGAATGCAGATAAAAGCAATAATACACTGCTGAATGATGAGGAACTTCAAGACCTTGTTGCCTCCACCGACACGGGCGGTCGAAACCCGGATAATCAAAAGGTTGTAAAGCTGATGGCCGGCGTCGCCCTGGTCTGGTCACTTTACCAGATATGGATAGCATCGCCCTTGCCCTTTGTGTTCGGCTGGGGCGTTTTTTCAAGCGGAGAAGCACGTTCAATTCATTTAGGCTTTGCTATCTTTTTAGCATTCCTTGCTTATCCTGCTTTTAACCGCTCATCACGAAGCAAGATCCCGATGGCTGATTGGGGACTGGCTATTGCCGGCTCTCTTTGCGCGCTGTATCCCTTAATTGCCGACTCTATGCTGGTTGACAGCCTTTTCGGCATACGTCTCAGTAATCGTCCGAGTGCACCGAACTCCGTTGATATTGCTGTTTCTATTGCCGGTATGCTGATGCTGTTGGAAGCAACCAGGCGGGCATTAGGTCCGCCGCTGATGGTGGTAGCCATGGTGTTTCTCGGCTACACATTTTTAGGTCCTTATGCACCGGAGCTGATTGCCTGGAAGGGCTCGACGTTCGGTGGTGTCATGGATCACCAGTGGTTATTCTCTGAAGGTGTTTTCGGTATCGCTCTGGGGGTATCGACGGATCTGGTTTTCCTGTTTGTGCTGTTCGGTGCGCTGCTGGATCGCGCGGGTGCGGGTAACTATTTTATCAAAGTCGCCTTCTCGCTGATGGGCCATCTTCGTGGCGGGCCGGCAAAAGCGGCTGTGGTAGCCTCCGGCATGACCGGGTTAATTTCCGGCTCGTCTATTGCCAATGTGGTCACCACAGGGACATTTACCATTCCGATGATGAAACGGGTTGGCTTTTCATCGGAAAAAGCCGGCGCCGTTGAGGTTGCCTCATCGGTCAACGGGCAAATCATGCCGCCGGTAATGGGGGCTGCGGCTTTCCTGATGGTGGAATATGTCAATATTCCTTATTTTGATGTGGTAAAACATGCATTTCTGCCGGCGGTTATCTCCTATATCGCCCTGGTTTATATCGTGCATTTAGAAGCGATGAAGCTGAATATGCAGGGCCTCACCCGTGAAGACAACGGCAAATCTGCTAAAGATGTGCTGCTCTCATGGGCGATGACATTACTGCCCATTATCGCCCTTGCCGGCGGAGCGTATTATTTATCAGTATTGTATGAAATGCTTTCGACTACGGCGGCCAGACTGGCCGGTGTAGTGGCAGTGATCGCCATTCAATACGCCGTGCTGAAAACCCTGAAATCCAGAACGACTCAAGCGGCGTTGTCGCGAACTATCTCAACAGGTGCGATTGTATTGGGTAATACCGTCATTGGCGCCTTTGGATTATTCTTTCTGATCGACTTATTAAAAGCTTTTATCGATCCGGAAATGATGTTTTGGGCAATTACAGTTCTGGTGCTTGTCGCTTACGTTGTGCTGGCTAAAATCAGTTCGGCGTATCCGGATCTTATTCTGGATGATCCCAATTCGCCGGTACTAAGCCTGCCGGAAACCGGCCCGACGGTGAAATCTGGCCTGCATTTTCTACTGCCTGTGGTGGTGTTAATCTGGTGTTTGATGATTGAACGAAAATCACCGGGGCTTTCTGCATTTTATGCGACGGCATTGATGATCTTCATCCTGCTGACTCAGCGTTATCTGTTTGCCTTTTTCCGCAGCAAAGACACCTCCGGTGCTTTTAAACGCGGCTTCGATGAACTGATTGACGGGCTGATTGCAGGTGCCAGAAATATGATTGGTATTGCTATCGCAACAGCGGCAGCCGGGATCATCGTTGGCACGGTGTCACAAACCGGTGTCGGCTTGAAACTGGCCGCTCTGGTGGAATTCCTGTCGATGGGGCATATCATGCTGATCCTGCTTTGGACGGGAATTCTCAGTCTGATCCTGGGGATGGGGCTGCCGACCACGGCGAACTATATCGTCGTATCCTCGCTGCTTGCGCCGGTGATTGTCAGTCTTGGCCAGCAAAATGGCCTGATTGTGCCTTTGATTGCGGTGCATATGTTTGTCTTTTACTTCGGTATTATGGCGGACGTGACCCCGCCTGTCGGACTGGCATCCTTTGCCGCCGCTGCGGTATCGGGAGGCGATCCGATTAAAACCGGCTTTGTGGCTTTTTTCTATTCGCTGCGTACCGCGTTATTGCCTTTCCTGTTTATTTTCAACACCGACTTATTGCTGATGGATGTCACCTTTATGGAGGGAATTTTTGTCTTTATTGTTGCCACGATGGCCATGCTGATCTTCACGGCAGGTACTCAGGGGTACTTTATTGCCAAGTCTAAATTATGGGAATCTTTTGCGTTGATCCTGATTGCATTTACTTTGTTCCGTCCGGGTTTCTGGATGGATTATGTGATCCCGCCTTATGATGAACGCCCCGGCGCGGAGTTGGTACAGTCAATGGGGGATGTTGCTCCCGGTACGGAGCTGCGTGTGCTGGTTGATGGCCAGAATGATGTCGGCGATCCCGTTACCTTAACCATGTTAATGATTGTCGGTGAAGGGGAGTCAGGTGATGATCGTCTGTTCGATTATGGTTTGGAGCTGCTGCCTCAGGATGATGGTTCGATCATGGTCGACGGAGTTGGTTTTGACAGTGCGGCAGAAAAAGCCGGATTTGATTTCGACCAGATTATCGCCACCGTAGGTGTGCCAGTAGATCGCCCGGCCAGACAGTGGTTCTACATTCCGGTATTATTGCTGTTAGCCTTTATTATTATCCTGCAGCGTCGTCGCCGTGACGAAAGTCAATCACTTGATCTCTAAACTATGAAAAATAAGGACTAAGTCTGCTTAGTCCTGATACAGAGAAACGCTTTGCTGTTATTCAAGCAAAGCGTTTTTTTTACTCTTAGCCCTTGGGTTTTACTACCAATACATTGATCGGTGAGTTTTCTACCACCTTGCTCGCAACAGAGCCTAAAATCACTTTGTCTACCTTGGAACGCTTATGGCTTGGCATAATAATCAGATCTGCCTTTAATTTGGCTGCATATTGCAAAATGATTTCATAAGGTTTGCCCTCGGCGACGTAAGTTTCATAGCTGACGTTTTCGGTGATATGAGTCACGGCAAACTCTTTCAGTTGTTTTTTCACATCTAATTTCATCTGCTGTGCAGCATCTCTGGGAAAATATGCCGCAATCATGGACATATGAACCCCGGGTAGTACCTTAAGAAGATGCAGTTTTGCATTAGCATGTTTCGCATGCCAAACGGCCAGTTCAAGTGCTTTATCTGCAAAGCCTTTTTCATTCAAATCAATGGGTACCAGGATATTTTTATACATAGTTTTTTGCTCTTATTGTAGGGGAATCAGCTATCTCTTTGAGTATAAGAAGAATAAAAGGGGATAGAAAGAAAAAAAAAATTTTACTAAAAAAAATGTTAATTTAAACAGAGTGTTGATGGACATCACCTGATGATCTCCTTGGTATTACTGTGTTTGTTTTTATCCCATAAAGGTAACAGCAATGATCTGAGCGTTCGTTCAAATTAATATTGAACAATCGTTCATAATATGATTGAATAGGTTATTCAAATTTTCAAGGAGCGGCAAATGATCAAGTTTTATTTTCACACTACCCCTAATCCAATGAAGGTTGCACTTTATTTGGAAGAGACCGGATTACCCTATGAGCTGATGCCTGTTGATACCTTAAAAGGTGAACAGCACACACCGGAATATCGGGCTATCAACCCGAATGGTAAAGCCCCGGCAATCGAAGATGAAGGTGTGCGGGTTTTTGATTCCAACGCAATTCTGCTTTATCTGGCCGAGAAATCAGGGCAACTGGGCGGTGCCCCTGAAGATCGCGGCGAAATGTTATCCTGGATGATGTTTATCGCGACAGGACTTGGCCCTTACTCTGGTCAGTCAGTGCACTTTAGACACGCAGCGCCAGAGCTGCCTTATGCTATTAACCGATACCTTCGTGAAGCTCAGCGTCATTATGAAGTACTGGATAATCATCTTCAGGATCGTAGCTACATTGTCGGTGAGCAATACAGTATCGCAGACGTTGCAGCCTGGGGGTGGATTGATAAAGCGACGGTAGTATTGGGTGAAGAGGGGTTAGCGCCTTATCCAAATCTGCAGCGCTGGTTCGCTAATATTGAAAGCCGCCCGGCCGTGGCGCGCGCCCGCAACATCAGTAAAGATATCAAGTTTAAGACAGACTTTGATGAGCAGGCAAAACGTGCGTTTTTCCCACAAAACTATCCTAAGACCGCTTAATAAGGTATATGCCGGATTATACCTAAGAAGGCGGGGCTGCCTGCAACACCTGCTTTTGATGTATATGGAACGTAACTACTCAGGGTGTCTCTGTTTAAGCATTTTTCAGCGATGACCAATATGTATGGAACATATTTGCATGACTTTAGTCAGTCGCGTAGCGATGAGGTACATGGATGTACTTCATAAATAGTCTTAAATAGCAACGACCTGAGTAGTTACAATTATTCCTCATTAGCTGCAAGATAATCTTCTCCGGACATAAGGTTATCCAGTTCGCCCATATCAGCGACTTGAATTTTGACAATCCAGCCGGCTGAATAAGGTGATTCATTAATTAATTCCGGGCTGTTTTCAAGTTCTTCGTTAATTTCGATAATTTCACCTGTGACCGGCGCGTAGAGATCGGAGGCTGCTTTGACCGATTCGACTAACGAAAAAGTTTCACCGGCTTCGGTCTCATCGCCGACTTCCGGCAGATCAACAAATACCACATCACCTAAAAGTTGTTGCGCCTGGTTTGAAATACCGACAGTCACCGTACCGTCACCGTTATCCAGTACCCACTCATGCGTATCGGCGAACTTTAATGTGTTTTCCATATTAAATCCTTTGCTAATTGATTATGTGAAATATTTACCAATAATTTCTCTGGATGAGATTATGACGATAGTCGAATTTAAATTTTATACAAATAACTTTGCTTCTTTATGCAGAAACGTTCTGCTTAGCTCCTGCAAAAGACAATATTTTGCTGAAGCTTATTTAACGCAGAAAGACGCGAAAATAGCGCTATTGTATCTTTACTAAATCTGATCATAGGGGATGTTGGTTATGAAAACGATGGATTTTAGATTGGTAAGTATCGATCTTTTAGAACAAAGTGTTGACGTTGCGAAGCGGCCAAAAAGAAAAAGTCCGACAATTGAACAGTGAGTAAAATTGTCAGACTTCTACTTTAAAACATGGCAGGTGAAGCACCTGCCGGGAAAATTATTATTTAGAGAGGTAATTTTCCATGTCAGTTTTTAGGTTATCTGATTTAGTACCGAAGATAGCCTGAACACCGTTACCAGATACAAATACACCCGCAGCACCTAGTTTTTTAAGTTCAGCCTGATCTACTAAAGCAATGTCTTTAACCGTAACACGCAGACGGGTAATACATGCGTCTAAGTTATCAAGGTTTGCTTTACCACCGAATGCTGCTACTAACAGGATAGCCATTTCAGTGCTGTCAACTTTTACTGTTACTTCAGCTTCAAGTTCTTCACGACCAGGCGTTTTAAGGTCTAACTTAGCAATCACAACACGGAATACTGTGTAGTAGATACCTGCATAGATAATACCTACAACCGGGAACCATAGGAATTTTTGAGAGTTAGCAGATAGTACTAAGAAGTCAATTAGACCGTGTGAGAATGAAGTACCGTGAACCATGCCAAATAAGTTTGTTACAACAAACGCAGAACCAGCTAATAGGGCATGGATTCCGTATAAAACCGGTGCTACGAACAGGAATGCAAATTCGATTGGTTCAGTGATACCGGTCAGGAATGAAGTTAATGCAGCAGAAAGCATGATACCCATTACTTTAGCGCGGTTTTCAGGCTTAGCAGAGTGAGCAATTGCGATAGCAGCAGCAGGCAGACCGTACATTTTGAACATGTAACCACCGGCCAGCTGACCAAAGCCATTACCCGCAGCAGCACGTGTTGCTTCGTTTGCAGAAAGGTAACAAGTTAAAACACCGTTTAACTGTTCACCAGCAGCATTCACACAGCTACCTGCTTCGAAGAAGAAAGGTACATTCCAGATGTGGTGTAAACCAAATGGGATTAATGAACGTTCAATAATACCGTAGATACCGAATGCCACCGTTGGGTTTTGCTCTGCAGCCCAGTGAGAGAAACCGGCAATTGCCGCGCCAACAGGAGGCCAGATAACAGAAAGAATCGCACCCATGATGATAGCTGTGAAGCCGGTCATGATTGGAACAGCACGTTTACCGGCAAAGAAACCCAGGTAATCAGGTAAGGTGATATTGTAGAAACGGTTGAACATTGCAGCAGCAATACCACCGGCGATGATACCACCTAATACACCCGTATTTGCACCCGGTGCAAGTACTTCGATAGTCTGCATCATGATGAAGTAACCAACTGCAGCAGCAAGACCAGCTACACCATCATTTTTTGTAAAACCAAGGGCTACACCGATAGCAAATAATAATGCCATGTTACCAAAAACAGCGCCACCAGCCTGTTCCATCAGTAAGGATATAACATCCGGTAATACAGCGAATTTTGCAGCACCCACACCCAGTAAAATACCGGCTATCGGCAGTACAGATACAGGAAGCATTAATGACTTTCCTACTTTTTGTAAACTTCCGAAAATATTCATAAACTTTTTCTCCAGTTATAAGGTTAAATTTTCGTATGGTAAAAAACTGATAAATCAAATTGCTTTAATTTAATTTTGTTGAAGTATATACAGGATATTAGGTAAGCTAGTGATAAGCAGGTCACACTTTTTTTTAAGTTACAATTACTTACAGATAAGAGGCGGACGTTACACTGCGTAACATTTTGTTACACAGTGATTGTTGAAAAAAAAGATTTTATAGACTAGAGCACCTAAATCGAAAAAATTTAACGCAACATGCGACCATTTGGGCCTCGCCCTTCGGGAGCGCCTAAAAATCACTCATTCTGCGTTGTGTCAGCTCGAAAGAGATCTCTATTCCTTCGCCAACACGCCTTGCCTGAGCGATTTTCAGTCAGCTCTGGCGTTCGTTTTTTAAACTATATGGTGCTCTAGTGAAAGTGCTGTTTTGAGAGGGACTTGGAGATGTTATGGGGAAGTTCAGATGCGCCAACATCTGAACCATAAAAAGTATATCAGCCGCGCACTACCATCACACGGAATTTACGCCCTTTTAGTTTGCCTTCACTTAACTTTTTAAACGCCACTTTGATGGTATTACGTTGTACCGCGATATAGGACCAATTATCTGCTACGTGGATTTTTCCGACTTCACTACCATTAATACCATTTTCACCGGTTAATGCACCAACAATATCACCCGGTCTGATTTTCTGCTTTTTACCGCCATCAATACGGATAGTGATCATATTTGCCTGCGCCGGCTGTTGATCCAGTAAGTTTAAAGGAGGCAGCTGTTCAGGTGAAATATCACGATCTAAATAATCCTCGAGCAGGATCACTCTGTGGTGCTCTTTATCACTGAAAAAAGAGAATGCCAGGCCTTTATTACCGGCTCGTCCAGTACGGCCGATGCGGTGTACATGGACTTCCTGATCATGAGCGATATGAAAATTAAAGACTGCACTGAGGTTATCAATATCCAGACCACGTGCCGCCACATCTGTTGCAACCAGGATATTGGCACTTTTATTGGCAAAGCGTATTAATGCCTGATCGCGGTCTTTTTGCTCTAAATCACCGTGCAGGGCAAGTGCGTTAAAGCCGCGATTTGCCAGTTCATCTGCTACTTCCTGCACTTCTTTTTTAGTGTTACAGAAAACTACTGATGATTCCGGTTGATACCGTTGCAATAATAATCGCAAAGCAATCATGCGCTCCTGATTATTTTCTACTTTATAAAAATGCTGTGCAATAATGCTGTCGTCATGTTGAGATTCAGCCTTAACCATGACCGGTGCTAGCATAATGCGTTTGGCGATATTATTAATTTGCTCCGGAAAGGTGGCACTAAATAATAGAGTCTGCCGCTGTTTAGGGGTTTGATCTATGATGGCATCAAGGGATACCTGAAAGCCCATCTCCAGCATGCGGTCGGCTTCATCCAATACTAACATTTGTAAGTCATCCAAACGTAACGTGCCTTTGCGCAGATGATCTTCAATCCGTCCGGGAGTACCGACGATAATATGAGCGCCATGTTCTAATGATCCTATTTGCGGACCAAACGGTACACCGCCGCACAGAGTTAATACTTTAATATTATGAATGGTACGGGCAAGCCTGCGCAGCTCTTTACTAACCTGGTCAGCAAGCTCGCGTGTCGGGCAGAGAATCAGGCCCTGAATGCGGAAACGCTTAACATCAAGCTTTGCTAACAAACCCAAACCAAATGCCGCCGTTTTACCGGAGCCGGTTTTACCCTGTGCAATGACGTCTTTACCCGCAAGTACATGGGGCAGGCTTTGCGCTTGAATAGGGGTCATACCGTGATAGCCTAATGAGTCCAGGTTATGTAACAGATCGGCATGTAATGATAATGTTGAGAATGGAGATTGGCTCAAGGTTTAAATCCTATAGAATATACATTGTTTAAAAAAAGAGCGCACCTTAACACTTTGCGAACTACTTCACAAAGTGTTAAGGGTAATATTATAAGAATTTATAACAGCGGCGAATAAATAACAGAGGAAAGAGCAAAACAGTTAGCCACCCTATAGCGCCACCACCGCCCGAGTTGTTTGAGTCGCTGTTTGAGTCGCTGTTTGAGTCATCACTAATGTTAATTTGGCTCATCCAGAGTATGCCGTTCACCCAATCTTCATACAGGGCTAAACGAGTATAAACTCCCGGATAGCCTTTGGCTGCGCAGCCACTTCCCCAGCTGACTATGCCTATCTGCTGCCAACTGTCATCATCTTGTTTAATCACTAAAGGACCGCCACTGTCTCCCTGGCAGCTATCTTTACCGCCATCTTCTAAACCAGCGCAGAGCATTTCAGCAGTATAATTATCATCGTATGCCTCGTTGCACATATCATCTGTCAATAATGGGATTTCGACATAGTTTAGAATATTTGGGAAATCAGGGTCATTACGCTCATCAGACGGGACTGTTGAGCCCCAGCCCAGTGCCGTCACGTTGTCCTGAGATACAACAGCATCTGTTGTATCCTCCAGACTGACCGGTGAAATTAAACTGGGATCAGCAACGGCGGAGGCAAGTTTTAACAGGGCAATATCATTCACAGGCGGTGAGCTAGTGTAATCAGGGTGGATATAGAACTGCTCGATTTCTATTGCGGTCGTAGCAGGTATTGAATCTAGGTCATATTCACCAATGGTGGCGGTGATTTGTGATACTGACTGCAAATCATCCAAGCAGTGAGCTGCTGTTAATACCCATTGTTTAGCGATTAACGACCCGCCACAGAAATGTTTCTGTGTGGTACTGTCTTTCAGACTGACAGCCCAGGGAAATTGGTTAATATCACTTTCTTGCCCACCAACAATACGTGTAGATATTTCAGCTGCAGAGGTAACAAGAGGGAGACATAACGTCGCTAAAGATGCTTTAAATATATAACTTAACCAGCACTTCATAAATATTCCCTGTCATTTTTATAGTTAATATGGATGAGCCATCCATTTCATTATAGTACGGGAATATCAAAGTTTTCTGGTTGATCGCTATAGACACAAACATTATAGGCTTCAACAAGTCCATTTTCCGCGATACACTGGCTCTGGAAAAAATCAACAATCTCTTTGCGCTGGCAATGCGCTTCAAAAGCTGCTTTATTTGACCATATTTCATTAAAGACAATTGGATAACTTGTTCCCGGGGCAAAATCGTTTTTAATATGACGCGTAACTAAGTATTGAATACAACCATCTTCCCGCTGAGCATTCGGCTCAAGGGCTTGTAATACTTTAAACAGTTCTTCGTTTTTACCGGCTTTAGGTTTGAACATGGCAATACAGTATATTTTTTGAGACATAAATAACCTTTGATTTAACTTAACAGTGAAAATTGACCTGAGAGCAGGGGAGGGGCGGATTGTACATGAGTTACGATGGGCTAATCTATACCCATGGTGCTTCAAGATGCTGATTATGTATCTTGAACTAACATGGGTATATAGTTTTGGTGTTTATTACGCAGTGCGCAGTACAAACATTTAACCTCTTTTCATTTCAGTTAACTGCCTGCAGCAGCGATTATTCGACTCGCTGAACCGTCAACACACCAACTTCGATAGCGATAATTTTGACTTCGGTGCCGGCGCTTAATGGCTCTTTTGCTTTGACTTTCCAATCGATTCCTGAATAACGATGAGTGATCGTCCGGCCGATGGCTAATTCTTCAGTTAATATAAATTGATATCCGATCATGTCATTATTAACATGTTTTGGCTCGACTTTATTCTGTATATTTTTCATCGGTTTCCAGGCAACTAATGCAATCAGGCTCGTGATAATTGCCGTTGATAATAGCGCATTAAACAACGTCTCCGGGATCACCCCGATCGCCATCAACAGACCGCTGGCGATAAGACCTGCCCCTATAAAAAACAGATAAAAGGTTGAGAAACCCAATATCAGTACTTCAATCACCAATAAGATTAACCCGACTACAATAAAACTTTGTGGTAAATACGGAAAAATAGTTTCCATGATTAACCTTTGCTCAAACTATTAATGATAGTGGTTGCCTGGGCAACAATAGACGCCGTATCCGTGCCGTTTTCAGGCAGCAATATCACTGAAGATTCTTTGGCGATTGCTGCTTTAGCTTCAATGGCTTTTGTGGCTAAATCGAGTTGAATGGCCTTTTGTCCTTCTTCTGTATTAGCAGCCACCCCGATGGTGTGCAGTGCTTCAGCCTGAGCGTTGGCAACCGCAATAATTGCTTGCGCTTCACCTTCTGCCCGTAATACCTGTTCTTCTTTTTCAGCTTCAGCCTGCAGGACGACCGAACGCTTTTGGCCCTCTGCAACGTTAATCGCTGCTTGTCTGTCACCTTCAGACTCTAATATTTGTGCGCGTTTCACCCGCTCTGCTTTCATTTGCGTTTCCATTGCTTCCATAACGGTTTGCGGCGGTACGATGTCTTTTATCTCGTAACGCAGGACCTGAATGCCCCATGGACCGGATGCTTCATTGATAGATGCAACAATATTAGTATTGAGTACATCCCGTTCTTCAAAGGTTTTATCAAGCTCCATTTTACCCAATTCAGAACGCATTGTAGTTTGCGATAACTGGGTAACAGCGAAGACGTAATCGTCGACTCCGTAAGTAGCTTTATAAGGATCTAATACTCTGAAATAGAGAACACCATCAACGCTTAGAGAAATATTGTCTTTGGTGATTGCGCTTTGGCTTGGCACATCAACGGCCTGCTCTTTTAGCGAACGGTCAGCAGCGATGCGGTCAATAAATGGGAAAAGAAAATTTAATCCGGCTTCGCGGGTTGACTGGTATTTACCAAAACGTTCGATCAGGTAAGCCCGGTTTTGCGGCACAAAAATTACCGATGATTTTAAGATGACTATCACCAGTACAAGGATAAAAACTTCAATTCTTAATAAATAATCAAATATAAAATCCATATGAATCCCTTTAATAAAGTCCAATAATACTGGTAAGAATAACCCTTTAGCTCGATAAATAAAACCATTATAAAAGACTATTCCAGAGTGACGGTTTATCTTTGTTATCAACCTCTAAGATTATGCAGTAGAACCACTATTTATGCATTATCTGTGAAATAAAGCTAATCAATGGCTGGTGAATTTTGATAGAAAAATACGCAGCCTGCTGCAATTAAAGTCGCAATTGCAGATGTTTTGCAGAGGTATTTGTGATATAAAGCTGTGTTGATGAAAGGGAGTGCGCATATTAACAGTTCTCAAGTGTGAAAAATTGCATCTTCTTGATGTTAAGCAGCGCTATTGGCCAGACTTTTGATGAATTTGGGCGACAACGCTCAATAAGTGAGTAAAGATTGTTTTCAGCTTTAACAAAATCTTTGGCGGGTAAAGTCACATTTAAAGATATTCAGGTGAATGTCCTTGCAGGTTTAACCGTTGGTGTTATTGCGCTGCCGCTATCGATGGCATTAGCTATTGCCAGTGGTGTAGCGCCTCAACATGGGCTGTATACGGCTATTGTTGCAGGCATAGTTATTGCCGTCAGTGGTGGATCGAAAGTTAATATATCCGGGCCTACTGCAGCATTTGTGGTTGTGTTACTGCCTATTGTCCAGCAGTTTGGTATTGGCGGTTTGCTGGTTAGTGGTTTTATGGCCGGTATCGTATTGATCTTGATGGGAGTTGGCAAACTCGGCAAACTCATTGAAATTGTTCCTTATCCGGTTATTATCGGCTTTACCGCAGGTATTGGTGTGGTTATCGGTACGCTGCAGATAAAAGATTTTCTAGGTCTTAATATCAATGCATTAGATGGAGACTATCTGGATAAGCTTGTATTGATAGTCTCTGCATTACCTACTATTAACTGGCAGGAATTTTTAATTGGCGCACTTACAATAACCACTTTATTGTTCTGGCCGCGATTACGCTCGCAAATACCCGGACATCTGGTAGCGCTGCTGGTCGGCTCTACTTGCGCATGGCTACTTAGCCAGTTGAGCCAGGACTTTTCCGTGGCAACAATCGGCAGTCGATTTCATTATGAGATAAATGGCCTGATCGGTGATGGTATCCCGGCGGTTTTGCCTGCCTTCGAGTGGCCCTGGAATCTGCCTGATGCCGATGGAAACCCCATTGGCCTGAGTTTTACGCTTATCAGAATGTTATTACCCTCTGCGATCACTATCGCCATACTTGGTTCGCTGGAATCTCTGTTATGTGCAGTAGTCGCAGATGGTATGACGGGGAAAAAGCATAATCCAAATGATGAGCTTATTGGCCAGGGTATAGGCAATATGATGGCGCCGTTATTTGGCGGAATACCTGCAACTGCAGCCATTGCCCGCACTGCGGCTAACATTAAAGCCGGCGGCAGCTTACCGCTCGCGTCCGTGGTACACGGTTTGTTTATTCTTATTGCAATTTTAGCACTTACGCCCTTATTGGCGTTTATCCCTATGGCATCGATGGCGGCTTTATTATTAGTCGTTGCATGGAATATGAGCGAGGCGAAACATTTTATTCGTACCATTAAAATCGCCCCGAGGGATGATCTTATTGTATTGATTTTATGTTTTTTACTGACAGTTCTCTTTGATATGACAGTTGCTGTCGCGGTCGGCATGGGATTAGCTGCAATGCTGTTTATCCGCAGGAGCATCACGCTGACAAGTACAACCAGAATGGAAAAAAAGCACCAACTCTATGGTGAGCTATCTGATCATATTGCGATTTATGACATTAACGGTTCATTATTTTTCGGCTCTGCGCAAAAAGCGCTGCAAAGCATTACAATTGTTACCCCGGATCTGCGTGTTGTCATACTCGATATGTCGGAAGTTAATATGCTTGATATGAGTGCGATTATTGCTATGGAATCGATCAAGGAGAGTCTTGCTAAACAGCAGATTGGCTTAATTATTAATAATTTGCAACCACGAATGGTACTGAAATTACGCCGCGCCGGAGTGCGCTACAAACCCGGAAAAATACAGTTTTCCCGGACACTTGCAGATGCGATTGGAATTGCCGATAAAATGCTCGTACGATGATATATGTTGAATTGTTGAATAAGCAGGTATTAATAATGGTTGAGCAGGGGTAAACCGCTAAAAACCTGAACGTTAAAACTCTGCTTATGATTAATAGGGTTATGTTCTTTTACACATAAGGCTACACAGTGTTTCTGATCCGGATAGAGCAGACAACTGTACCAGTCTTGGTTATTCTGTTCACTGCAGCTCGGAGCAAAATTGAGCTGAATATTATCATTAAACTGACTTGTTTCTGCCTTGCCTATTGTAAAATTAAAGGATTCTAAACCCTGGCTGATACCCAGTCCCGTGGCTTTTACAAATGCCTCTTTTAACGTCCAATACTCAAAAAACCGTCGCTTCTGTAACGCACTGGGAAGTGTCATTAATGCCTCAAACTCTGTTGTCGAGAAATAACGTCGGGCAATCCCTTTGATGCTGATTTTCCGGGATAAGCTTTCAATGTCACAACCTATATTTTTATTCAGGCACACGGCACATATGATCACTTCATCGTTGTGACTAAGATTAAAAGAGAGTGGCAGAGGCGGGTTGCTTATTTCCGGTTTTCCCTGCGGAGCAATATCAAAATTCCATTTTTCAGCGGGAAGATCAGCGTATTGAGATAAAACTTTGCGTACAAAAGCTCTGGTGATAAGGGCTGTGTGTTGTGATTTGGGCAGACGGTAACGTTGTATTTTTTCAACTTCACTCTCACTGAGTAACATTTTCAGCGAATTAAGCAGTTCACCATCGGTTATCTTCGCCGGCTCTATCAACCAGAGGTGAATCTCATTATTATGAAGAGGTAATATTGAAGCAGAATGATAAGTGAGCACTGGTGACCTAATAATATAAAATGCAAAGCTATACCCAAGGTGCAGTAATTTGCATCTTAAAGTAGTTTGGGTATAGATAACAAAAAGGGATAGCCAAGCTACCCCTTTACGATTCACCCAACTTAAATAATTATTTTTTTATTTCTCTAAGTTTGAACGAATTAATTTGTTTATTTATTTCACGACGTTCTTTTGAAAGCTCCGCACCTTTAATGATGTGGTCATCAACACGGTCTTCGTAGTCTGCCTGCATATGGTTAATAATATTAACGATATCTGCATGTGACATGTTCGGCTTGATGTATTCTAATAAATTACTCAGTAATTCAACACGTTTCGTGTTATCACGTATTTTTTTCTCATTATCAAGAATTTCACGCTTAAGTTTGTTTTTACGGCGAGTATTTTTTACCAATTCAAGCAAATTATCCATTATTTTACCCTTTCTTTAAATTAAAATTGTAAAGTGCGCTCGATCTATTATAACGATTGAAATAAGAAAGATGATAGTAATTTTTTATAAAAAATCGTAACTTATAAAAAATTTTAACTTTCGGATAACGATGCTCTATTGACCTTGTGAGATTGTTTTCGTCGTTGTTGGTTGTTTTAGAGCGCAGGATAGAGGCCTAGAGCACCATATAGTTTAAAAAAACGGCACCAGCGAGAGCCAAAATGGCCTCAGGGAAGGCAAATTTTTGAAGATTTAGTGCGCTAAACCGGATAAATTTAACGCAGCATGAGGTCATTTGGGCCTCGCCCTTCGGGAGCGCCTGAAAATTGCCCAGACTACGTTGTGTCAGCTTGAAAGAGATCTCTATTCCTTCGCTAACACGCCTTGCCTGAGCGATTTTTAGTCAGCTCTGGCGTTCGTTTTTTAAACTATATGGTGCTCTAGTGAGGGATGCTGTATGCTAAAGCAATTTTTCTCTCTGTTCTTTGATAATGGTTTCAATGACATCTTGTAGTGTCTGTGACTCTTGTGCGCCGGAAAGCAGATATTGTTTATTAAAAATAAAAGCGGGTACGGCCTGAACATCATTTTTATGCCAGAAATGCTGATCATCGCGGACGGCTTGTGCATAACGCTGCGTCTCTAAAACCTCTTTTGCTGCCTCTCGGTTAAGGCCAACTTTTTCTGCGACATCAAGCAGTAATGTTAATTCACTTGGATTTTTCTGCTGCGTGAAATAAAGATCGAACAATGCCAGTTTCAATTCAGTCTGTTTATCGTATAATTTAGCCCAATGTAATAATTGATGGGAAAGAAATGAATTATAAATACGTGAGTTTTCATTAAAAGAAAATTCAAATCCGACAGATTTGCCTATGTCAACAATCTGTTGGCGACTTTTTATACTCTGCTCTTTACTTGAGCCATATTTATCCTGCAAATGAGTTGCTAAATGCTCTCCTGCTAATGGCATCTCCGGGTTTAATTCAAAAGGCTGCCAATATATTTGAAATTCGACATTATTTTTCATGTTCAGCATAGCTTGTTCGAGTTTTTTGTAGCCGATAATGCACCACGGGCACATTACGTCCGAGACGATGTCAATGCGAATGATTGGAAGCTTGGACATGTCACTCTCTATTTAAAATGATGGTATCTTTGATCTACTGGATCATAATTAAGTCTAGCACCATTTAAATTATTGGTATGAGTAACAGTTTTTATGCTTTAAAGTTGAACAACAAGGTTATTATATTATTGCGAGAAAGCTGCGAACTTCGTCGCTCTCGACTCGAAGCTCGTGGCTCATAATTCGTGCAGCTAAATGCTAACAAACTTAGATTGCAAAAAGTTAGCCTATCACTGACTTGCGACTAAGATACAGGCTAACGGTTAACTTTCACTCTGTTATTGGTATCTCTGCTTTTTTTAATTAACTTATTATCAATAACATGCGATGTTGATTTTGCCAGGCGATCATAAAGTACAACATTAACTGTTGCGGCCAGATTCATGCAGCCAATGGTCGGTACATATACTACATCGTCAGCTTTGTTTACCATGGATTGTTTGATGGTGCCGTCTTCAGGGCCGAAAATATACAGGGCTTTTTCAGGGTGAACAAAATTAGGCAGAGGAGTGGCGCCCTCAATAAGGTCAACACAAACCACCTTGAGATCACCGCGCTGATTATCAGTGATATCATTTGTTATTGTATCAAGTAAATCAGGTACATTAGTGAGAGGGATATGCCCGCTGATATTTTTAGTATCGGTATTAAGCTTCACTGCACGGTCGTAGCGGCTGCCGGTGTACAAAACTTGATTAACGGCATAACAGCCTGCTGCACGCATCACTGCACCTACATTGGTCGGGCTTTTGGGATTCACTAAACCCAACAACACTTTATTTTCAGGCATTAAATTCCTCGCCCCAATAGCACAATATACCCTGAGCGTTTGAGTGCCGGGTATAGATTGTAGATTATTAATTTCACATTTTTACGGGGTTATAATGTTTCAATTTCAACAAGTGCTTGAGTGAATTCAGATAAATCAATTTCTAAATCATCCTCTTCTCCGAGCCAGTTGATGCCGATAACCACATTATCAGCAACCAGATCATCAATCCAGTATTCCAGCCAGTCAGATAATGAAATGGCTGCCGGTACGTAATCCTGCCACTCTTCTGTACAGTGCTGTGCAGCAAGTTCAGCGTTTGACCAAAGCGGCATTACTTCGGTTTGTTCGTAGTTAAGGGAGTCAAGTACAACCCAATCCTCACTCTCTTTATCCTGCAGTGCCCATAATGTTTGCGTTGGTTTAACTTCAGCAATAAACGCTGCTAGTACTTGAGTGGTGTTTGTCATGGTTTTTCTCATCTAAGTTTATTTAAGGGCGACAGTATACTGTTATATAGCCGAATTGACAGTATCTGCAGGTGCAAATAATGCTAAAAATGAACTGCATTAATCCTGTTTTAGGTGCTGAAAATTAAACTGTTTAACTTTGCATATTCGCAACTAATTGCCCTATTTATTAGTCGACAAGGTTAATTCAAAAAATAATGCTGTTAACGTAATGTAACATTTTACAAAAAAATATTTCCGCCCCAAAAATAGGCTGTAATCACCTTGGACAATTTCACCTAAAACTTGCGCTAATGGCAATTCTTGTCTATTCCTAGTGGAGCGGATTATAAATAAGAAATCTAAAGTAAAAAAATATCTCATTTATATTAAATACTTATTGGGTGTGTAAAAGCTTGACAAGCCACTCTTACATACAAATATTATTCACAATATAAGTACCGCAGTCTGTTTGTGCGCTTTCGAGAAATGATTCTTAAACAGGTGTCTGACATAAAGTCAATTATCATTACTTTTTGTATAAAAGGAAATGTTGCATGATTGTTACCAGATTTCTTTTGTTATCTGCATTATTTACCCCTCAGTTAGTTTTTGCTAATAGCGCATTTAATATGAGAGAAGGTGTCACCGATATCAGTGAAAATGTTTATCAGTTGCACATGACTATTTTTCTTATATGCTGCGGAATTGCCTTGGTAGTCTTCGGCATTATGTTCTGGTCTATTTTTCATCATCGTCAATCGAAAGGCGTCCAGCCTGCACATTTCCACGAAAGTACAAAAATCGAGTTATTGTGGACAGCGATACCTGTTCTGATTCTGATCGCCATGGCTATTCCGGCTACTAAAACCCTTATTGCCATGGAAGATAGCAGTAAAGCCGATATCACCATTAAAATAACCGGCTCGCAGTGGAAGTGGCATTATGAATACCTGACATATAATAAAGAACCTGTCGGTGTCGATTTCTACTCTGTTATTTCCACTCCTCAGGCACAAATAGATAACCAGGCTCAAAAGCAGGCCACCTACCTTCTTGAAGTTGACCATCCGCTGGTCGTTCCGATCAATAAAAAAGTACGCTTTGTATTAACTTCCGATGATGTTATTCATTCCTGGTGGGTGCCTGATTTTGCAGTGAAAAAAGATGCTGTACCCGGTTTTATTAATGAAGCCTGGACGCGTGTTAATAATGCCGGTATTTATCGTGGTCAGTGTGCCGAACTGTGCGGTAAAAGTCACGGTTTTATGCCTATTGTGGTTAATGCGATGGCAGTGGATGATTTTGACAATTGGCTCGCAGAAGCAAAAATAGCGCAGCAGAATAAAGCTCAGGAAGCGCTCGCATCACAGTCTGTAACGTTGACTGAGGATGAGCTGATGAGCCTCGGTGAGCAGGTTTACATTGGTAGTTGTTCAGTTTGTCATCAACCATCAGGAACAGGGTTGCCTGGCGTTTTCCCCGCACTAAAAGGCAGTCCGATTGCAACCGGTGATGTTAATGCGCATATTGATATCGTCCTCAACGGTAAAGCAGGCAGCGCGATGCAAGCTTTTGCCAAACAGCTTTCACTTAAAGAGGTAGCGGCCATTGTCACCTATGAGCGTAACGCGTGGGGTAATGATACAGGGGACCTGGTGCAGCCGATACACATCAGTAATTTTATCAATGCACAAAGCAGCAATGAAATAAGTGAGGTAAAAACAGTTACTCCTGTTGCTGTTGCCGAGCAGGTTACTGCCGAAGGAGGGAGCTCTGAAGAAGTTATTACTGAGCAGGCGGGCATTGAAACGAACACAGCTGAAGCAATTTCTGCACAACAGATCACTGCATTAGAAACTTTAAGCAGAGAGCAGTTAATGAGCTTAGGCGAGCAGGACTATCTGATTTATTGTGCTGCCTGTCATCAGGCAACCGGTCTGGGTATCCCGGGAGCTTTCCCGGGTTTAAAAGACAGTCCGCTGGTAAAAGGAAATGTTGCTGAGCATCTGAATATCGTTTTGAACGGTAAACCAGGTACAGCAATGCTGCCTTTTGCAGCGCAATTAACGGCTAAACAGCTGGCGGCTATTGTCACTTACGAGCGAAATGCCTGGGGCAATGATACAGGTGATATTATCCAGCCAAGCGATATTGAGCAGGCAATGCAGGGAGAACAATAATGACCGGCACAGTTGAAAGCAATCAAGGCTCTTATCAGCATCCCTCTGAAGATCATGAGCATCATGGACCAACGGGTATTAAGCGCTGGTTATTCAGCACTAGCCATAAAGATATCGGCACGCTTTATTTAGGTTTTTCTTTGCTTATGTTTTTAGTCGGCGGAGCGATGGCAATGCTGATCCGGGCTGAATTATTTCAACCCGGGCTGCAGTTAATTGAACCGAATTTTTATAATCAAATGACCACGGTTCATGGTTTGATTATGGTTTTTGGTGCGGTTATGCCTGCTTTTGTCGGTCTGGCAAACTGGATGATTCCGTTAATGATCGGCGCGCCGGATATGGCCTTACCGCGCATGAATAACTGGAGTTTTTGGATCTTGCCTTTTGCCTTCGCCATGCTCTTAGGATCGCTCCTGATGGAGGGCGGAGGACCGGATTTTGGTTGGACTTTTTATGCTCCTTTATCAACCACTTACAGTAATAATAATACCGCCATGTTTGTTTTTGCTGTGCACATCATGGGGATCAGCTCGATTATGGGGGCAATTAACGTTATTGTCACCATTGCGAATTTACGCGCACCCGGCATGACCTGGATGAAGCTGCCGATGTTCGTCTGGACATGGTTTATTACCGCTTTTTTATTGATCGCAGTGATGCCTGTTTTAGCCGGTGCCGTGACCATGGTGTTAACCGATAAATACTTCGGTACCAGTTTCTTCAATGCCATGGGCGGCGGGGATCCGGTGATGTTCCAGCATATCTTCTGGTTCTTCGGCCATCCTGAAGTTTATATTATGATTCTGCCCGCATTTGGCATAATTTCTACTATAGTGCCGACCTTTTCACGTAAAAAGTTATTTGGTTACCACTCTATGGTATACGCCACCGCCTCCATTGCTATTTTATCTTTTGTTGTCTGGGCGCATCATATGTTTACCACCGGTATGCCTTTAGCTGCTGAACTGTTTTTTATGTACAGTACCATGCTTATCTCTGTGCCCACCGGGGTGAAGGTGTTTAACTGGGTAGCAACCATGTGGCGGGGGGCGATCTCCTTTGAAGTGCCGATGTTATTTGCCATTGCCTTCATAGTGCTGTTTACCATAGGCGGATTTTCGGGCTTGATGCTGGCTATTACACCTGCTGATTTTCAATACCATGATACCTACTTTGTTGTTGCCCATTTTCATTATGTATTGGTAACCGGAGCTATCTTTTCAATTATGGCGGGGGTTTATTTCTGGTTACCAAAATGGAGCGGAAATATGTTTGATATCAAACTGGCGAAAACGCATTTTTGGTTATCCTTAATCAGTGTCAATGTGCTGTTTTTCCCGATGCACTTTGTAGGGCTAGCGGGCATGCCGCGGCGCATTCCGGATTATGCGCTACAGTTTGCCGACTTTAATGCCATTATCAGTATTGGTGGTTTTGCTTTTGGTTTATCACAACTGTTATTTGTCTGGGTGGTATTAAAATGTATCAGAGGGGGCGCAAAAGTGCCTGCAAAAGTATGGGATGGTGCCGATGGATTAGAGTGGCAAGTGCCTTCTCCTGCGCCGCATCATACCTTTAGCACACCGCCGGTTATTAAATAATGAGTAAACATAACAGGTTATTTAAACGATTAATTTTAGCCAGTATAGGCATGTTCGCTTTTGCTTTTGCCCTGGTACCGTTATATGACGTTTTTTGTGATATCACCGGGCTCAACGGTAAACCCTCTTTAACGCAGGCTGAAGTAAGTGATGTGATCGACAGTGCCAGGCTGGTTGATGTCGGGTTTTTAACCCATGTACAAAATGATGCGCCTTTTAAAGTGACTGTTGATCAGGCTGTTATCAGCGTAAAACCGGGCGAAATGAATCAGGTCACTTTCACTGCGAATAATCTCAGCAATGAAATTCGCACCATGCAGGCGGTACCGTCGGTAAGTCCGGGGCTCGCAGCCCAGTATATGCATAAAGTTGAATGCTTTTGTTTTGCTCAGCAGGTACTGCAGCCGGGTGAGACGATAGATCTTACTTTGTTGTTTTATATAGATACCGCCTTAACGACTGATATTGAGGAATTAACCTTGTCTTATACCGTATTTGACATCGTTAAGCCCGGGAGTTAGCAGATGAAATCAACAACAAGACAGCATGACAAGTACTATGTACCAGCGCAAAGTTACTGGCCGATCATAGGTGCTGTCGGCCTGTTTTTTATTGCAGCGGGCGCTGGTTTGACCGTAATGCAGATTGGCAAGCAGGGAACATCCGGTTTCTATCTGTTAATGGCCGGATTCGCCGTCCTGTTTTTGATGCTTTTTGGCTGGATTAAAAATGTTATTCATGAGTCAAAAACAGGTCTCTATTCCCGGCAGATGGATTTATCATTCCGCCAGTCAATGTGGTGGTTCATTTTTTCTGAAGTGATGTTTTTTCTGGCTTTTTTCGGGGTGTTATTTTACGCACGTATGCTTTCGGTCCCCTGGTTGGGCGGAGCGGGCAATAATGCCATGACCAATGAGTTGTTATGGCCGGATTTCCAGGCTGTCTGGCCGTTGATAAAAACACCATCAGGCGAGACCACCCAAGCCATGGGATGGTTCGGCTTACCTCTGTTAAATACTTTTATCTTATTAGCCTCTTCCGTCACTCTGCATTTTGCTCATCACGCTTTATTGGTAGGCAAACGCCCCCTGTTAAAAGCGCTGATGGTAATCACCGTATTCCTTGGGATCTGTTTTTTATACTTTCAAGTAGTTGAATATAGCCATGCTTACCGTGAGCTGGATTTAACCCTGGCATCCGGCATTTATGCGAATACCTTTTATTTATTAACCGGTTTTCATGGTATGCACGTCACCCTGGGGGCCTTGTTATTGTTTATTGTCACCATGCGAATTTTTAAAGGACATTTTACCAAAGGCAGTCATTTTGCTTTTCAGGCTGCGGCCTGGTATTGGCACTTTGTTGATCTTGTCTGGCTGTGTTTATTCTTTTTTGTCTATGTTGTTTAAACAGTGAAACTGCCGGTAATTAGTTCATCGATAGTGCTGTTGGTGGTTGCTGTGTGTATAGGATTGGCAAATTGGCAATGGCAACGAGCACAGCAGAAGCAGCAAAGGTTAGATAACATCCAAATGATGCAGGCAAAAGGTTTGCTGGACTGGTCTGGTTTATTTTTATTACCTGAAACACTCGATAAAACCGGATTACGCTTGCAGTTAACCGGCTTTGTGCGTGGCAAACAATACTGGCTGTTAGATAACCGCACCTTTAAAGGACGGCCTGGATATGATCTACTTGCCCTGTTTTATCCGAATGGCAGCGCTCAAGGTTTATTAGTCAATTTTGGCTGGGTAGCACTGGGGAACAGTCGCAACGAGTTACCACAAGTGCGATTTCCGGAAGATGAGATAACGCTTTCCGTGCAGCTCAAACAGGGGGACCTTTCTGGTTTTTATTTACCGGGTGCGGAGCAAGTTAAAGCGGGATGGCCTAAACTTATCCAATATATTGATGTTCAACAGCAGGCGCTGCAAAGTAGTGCGCAACTTCTTGATTTTATGGCTTACGCTGTTGACTTTAATGGTGTTGCTCAACCGCATTATGAGCCGGTTGTGATGCTTCCTGAAAAACATCGGGCTTACGCTTTTCAATGGTTACTGATCGCCTTGGCTGCAGCGGTTATTTATATTTTTGCACTGCGTAGTTGGCGACAAGTTGATAAATGCTGAAGCAGCACAAGGGATAATAGTTGGAGAATGTGGTGAACAATAAAAAATTAGTATTCTTATTTGTGTTCAGTTTTATATTGCCTTTGCTGCTCGCTTTTACTGTGTTGAAATTAGACTGGTTACCGGGTAACACGGTTAATAATGGCAACTTTTTAATCCCTGAAGTGACATTAAATGAATGGGCGAAAATAGAGCCCAAACCCTGGTCAATTGCGCTCCTAACCTATAAAAATTGTACTGCAACTTGTCTGGCACACCGTCAACAGGTCAGGGATTTATATATTGCGCTTGGGCAAAAGCAAAATAAAGTCGATCTGGTGTTGTTAGGTGATCACAGTGCGGAAGTTGAAGGGTTTAAAAATTATCAGCCGGTCAATAACGCGCTGCAGCAAGAGGTTTTATATCTGATCGATCAGATGGGGCTGGTGGTATTTTATTACCCGCTGGTTGCCGATCCGCAGGCTAACAGGGCAACCCGTAAAGGATTAATAAAAGATCTTAAAAAATTATTAAATTACGCACGTAGCTCATAGCAGTGTAAAGCTGACAATATTTTTTACAGGAGTATTGGATAACAATGCCCAAAATAACGCCGAACATAACGCAAAAAAAAGCCATCAACATTATTTATCATAAATATAAAATATTAGTTTTATTAAGCTGTTTATTATCTGTAATAGTGGTCGGTTTAGGAGCGTATACCCGCTTAAGTGATTCCGGCTTGGGTTGTCCTGATTGGCCGGGCTGTTACGGCTTTTTAACGGTACCAACACACGCTGATCTCCAGAGCGTCACAAAACATAATCTGCCGGACTCGGATATGGTTTTTGAACCAGCAAAAGCCTGGAAAGAGATGATCCACCGCTATTTTGCCGGGGCACTTGGTTTGCTGCTGTTGGCTATTTTATTTTTTTCTTTGTTTATCAAAAGACATTTTTTAAAGCAACAGGCACTACACAATATAAATGCTTCTCAAGGCATTATTATACCGCTTAAATTACCCGTTTTACTGGTTATATTGGTGCTCTTTCAGGCCGTATTGGGTATGCTGACCGTAACCATGCAGTTGCAGCCGCTGATTGTTATGGGGCATTTATTAGGTGGTTTTGCCATCTTAAGTTTATTAACGCTACTTTACCTACGTCTTCGCACGACTCCGTTATTAACAAAAAGCAGTTTTGTCGCGCATTACTTCTCATGGTGTGTAACCGCCTTATTGGTATTGCTGATCCAAATAGCCCTGGGTGGTTGGCTGGCCGCTAATTATGCGGCTCCTTATTGTGCGGGTTTGCCGCTATGCAGTGGCGGCTGGAGTGCAGGAGACTGGCAGCAAAACTTCTCAATTTTAGATGTTTTTCAGTTACCTGCCGCATCCAGTAATTACGAGTTTGGGGTGTTATCTGCACAGGCAAGAATGTCTATCCATCTGTTACATCGCTTCTGGGCAATTTTTACCTTTATGGTCATTTTAGTTGTGGCAATGCGCATTTATTGGTTAAGCCGTTGTCAGAAAACAAAAAATAGTGCGTTGCTGGTTATTACACTGCTTGTCTGCCAGGTTTTATTGGGCGTATTTTTGGTTTACTGGACTTTTCCGATCAGTATCGCCCTGGCGCATAACCTGATGGCGGCAATGCTATTGCTAAGTTTAATAAGGTTAACTTATTACGTGAAATTATCACCACTGCCGAGAAATACACCTACTGGCGTTCCTCACCTTACTGTTTCTTCAGGAGAAAACTGATGGCAAATAGTGTCAGCAACAATTCATTAAAAACTGCATCGGCTAACATTCATCGTGCTTCAGTGTGTAAAAATACACCTCGTACTGGTGACTATTTAGAGTTGTGTAAGATTAAAGTAGTCGCTTTGCTGGTCTTAACCGCATTGGTCGGATTGGCTCTGGCACCTGATATGGGACGCGGTTATTTCGTGCAAACTTTAAGTTTGCTGGGAATAGGGCTGTTATCCGCTAGCGCTGCAGTGATCAATCATATCGTCGACAATAAAATTGATGCGAAGATGGTGCGCACAAAAAACCGGCCTCTGGTGAGAAGAGTCGTATCGCGTCAGCAAGCCTTGTTGTTTTCAGCTGTGATAGGGACGTTGGGTTTTGTTTTGTTAGTTTTTGCCGCTAACTGGTTAACTGCGCAACTGACCTTATTTTCCCTGGTCGGTTATGCTTTTATTTACACTATTTTTTTAAAACGCGCCACCCCGCAAAATATTGTAATAGGTGGCTTGGCCGGCGCAATGCCGCCGCTGTTAGGCTGGGTTTCTGAAACCGGTGTATTGGCTGCAGAGCCTTGGATACTGGTGATGATTATCTTCACCTGGACCCCCCCTCATTTTTGGGCACTGGCGATTCACCGTAGAGCTGATTATGCAAAAGCTAAAATTCCTATGTTGCCGGTTACCCATGGCGTCGATTTTACCAAAACCTGTGTTTTGTTATACAGCTTATTACTTGCCATCGTATGTTGTTTACCGTTTTTAATTCATATGTCCGGTTATCTGTATTTGACCATTGCAATCCTGATCAATGTTGTTTTTATCTATAAAGCAGCCAGATTAAAACTATCTGATCAATCCTATGGCGCACTGGATCTTTTTAAATATTCTATTATTCATTTAACTATATTATTTATTGCCCTGTTTTTAGATAAAGCCTTTCTGTAAACTCCCCCCCCCTCGATCATTTCACAGCCATGCGATGCATGGCTGTGAAATGATGGTCAACAGATCTAGGGTCAGCAGCCCCTAATAATAATTCAATCAGCTGAAAGGATAATATGAGAACCTCGGAAACAATCGCGCTTGCTAAAGACATTTTTATCCAAACCCGGCCAATGGTCTTTGGTATCCTTTTTTTGATGAGCTTTCAGCTGGCAGACAGTACTTTTATCAGTCAACTGGGCGTGCTTCCATTGGCCGCACAAGGTTTTACCATGCCGTTACAGATGGTGATTATTGGTCTGCAGGTCGGACTGGGTATTGCCACAACGGCTATTATTTCAAGAATTTTAGGCCAGAAAGAGGACCTCAGAGCCAGGCAGATTGGCGGGCTGGTGATGACTATAGGAGCTTTAGGGGTTTTTCTCATTGCGCTTATTATCTGGCTGATTCGCTACAACATATTAACTCTGTTAGGTGCCCCGGCGGAGGTGACGCCCTATATAAACCAATATTGGCCGCTTTGGTTATGCAGTGCGTGGTTGGGGGCAATGCTCTATTTTGCTTACAGTATCTGCCGCTCCCATGGCAATACATTTTTACCCGGCATGTTAATGATGACAACCAGCATTATCAATATCATCCTGGATCCGATTTTTATCTTTTATTTTGATTTTGGTTTGGTAGGGGCAGCAATCGCGACCCTATGTTCTTTCAGCATCGGCCTGTTGATTATTATCCCCAAAGTAGCGGAGAAAAGTTGGCTCTCTTTTGATTGGGCTACTCTGCAGATATGGCTGTCAATCAAAGAGCTTAACGCCGTGATGATACCGGCAATGATGAGTCAATTATTACCGCCGCTCTCCTCTATGCTTGCGACTAAAATTGTGGCCGCTTTTGGCGCTGCCGCAATAGCCGGCTGGGCAATGGTATCGCGTATTGAGTTTTTTACTATTGTTGTCGTACTCGCATTAACCATGTCGTTACCGCCTATGATTGGGCGACTGTTCGGTGCAAAAGATTGCCTTACCATTATTCGCTTGGTGAAGATGGCAGTATTATTCACGCTGTGTTTACAAGGTCTATTAGCAGTGGTGTTTTTTATTTTTGCTGCACCGTTAGCTTCTTTTTTTAGTGCGGAGGAGCAGGTAGTGGCTGTTATTTATCAATATCTGGTGCTCGTACCGATTAGTTTATCTTCATTAGGTGTATGTATATTAATGGTGTCTATTTGTAATGCCCTTGCCATGCCGATGCGGGCGTTACTTATTTCAGCATTACGTCTATTCGTTTGTTATCTGCCATTGCTTTGGGGAGCAAGTAGACTTTGGCAGTTGGATGGGGTTTTTATTGGCGCGATGTTGGGCAATATCCTGGCAGGTTTAATGGCCTGGAGTCTTTATTATCACGCCATTAGAAAAATAGCGGTTCATTCGCCGTTAATTGATTAATCCTTTGTCAGCTATTGCTAAAAAATTGGCAAGTGTAATTTTGCAGGATTAACCACCTAAATGACAGGTTTAAGCTAAACTTTAGGGGATACCGAATCAGATAATTATCTGAATATAGCGCTACCAGGTGATGATATGCTAAACAACGATCATGTAAAGCGCCTGTATTTTATAGGCGATATTCACGCTCAATATAACAAACTGCTTAAGCTGCTTGAACATCTGGATTTTGATATTGATGATCTGGAATCAAATGCGGGTAATGCTCAACTGGTTTTTATTGGTGATCTGATTGATAGTGAACCGGGTTTTGATGGCGACCATTTAAATTTACTGAGGCTTATTAAACACCTTGTTGATAACAATTATGCATATTGCCTGCTTGGTAATCATGAATTTAATGCCATAGGCTGGGCCACAGAGCTTAGAACAGGGCAGTGGGCAAGGCCACATTCCGCGCATAATTTCAAACAGCATCAAAGTTTTTTAGAGGCGGTTGGAGAAGGTTCGGAGGAGCATAGCTATTGGATAAACTGGTTTAAAAAACTGCCATTTTTTATTGAATTCGAATCAGTACGTGCGATACATGCCTGTTGGGATGAACAAGTTATCAGCGCGATTGAACCTTATTTAAATGAAAATCACAGTTTAAAAGAGGAGTACTGGCAAAATGCATTTGATCCGAACCATGAGTTGTTTGGATTATGTGAAACCTTATTAAAAGGCCCTGAATACCCCTTACCCAAGGGGAAGTTCTTTTTTGATATAACAGGTGAAAAACGTACAACGAAACGTTCAGAATGGTGGCAATTTTATGATCAGCAGGACGATACCCCCCCCGTTATTATCGGTCATTACATGCTGTCAGGATTGCCTCAGGCGAAATCAAAAAACGTAGTTTGTGTTGATTATAATGCGGCAAAAGCAGAACAGCCTTTAGTTTCCTATCAGGTTTCCTTACCGGCAGATGATCAGCAATACGAATTTGCGAATAAAAGCTATTTTCGCTATGTGGATCAACCCGATCTGGAAGATTTAACCAATCAGGGTTTAATATCTTTATTAGAGTTGCAGCTGCAGTTATTTAAAACATTTCAGGATGAACATTTCACTGAAAATGAAGAAGCCTTTGTTGAGTTTTTAAGTGACATTTTATGGCGGGAATGGAACCCTATGGCATTAACGGATTTAGATGACTGCAGAGATGAGTATTCATCTTTCGAAGAAGGGGCTTTCCTGTTTGCAAAATATAGTAATGTGGCCTTATTGGGGGCTTATTTATATTTATCCCAGAGTATTTCAATAGGGCTTGATATCAAAAATGCCAAGCAAAAATGCGCCCATGTTGCATGGATGCTGATCGAAAAAGCTAAAGATTCCGGTATTAATCAAAATAGTGAATTTTAGCTACCCTGAAACCTATTTAACCTCAGGTTGCCAACCTTTTATATATACAGTGCCGTTAGTTTTGTGCACTTCAAGGTAAATTATCATAGCAATAGCAGGCTATTGGGAGATGATTTAACGCAGAAATACGCGAAAATAACGCTATTGTATTGATTTGCTTATCCAGAGTTGAGGTTATTTACCTTTCGCTCTGTTTTTACAGCCGTTTTTGTAACAGCAGTATTGAGCTATCAGTCTTTTGTTTTCTCCAGTTCCAGCTCTTTTTCTTTAACAGGCGGACAGTGGTAGCTTTTGCTGATGGTACCATTTTCGATTGAATGCAAGTGCACATCAAATCCCCACAAACGGCGAATATGTTTTAAGACTTTGTCAGTTGAATCGCCTAAAGGTTTACGGGCATGCTGACTGTGATGCAGGGTTAATGAACGATCTCCTTCAATATCAACACTGTAAACTTGTATATTAGGCTCCTGATTGCCTAAATTATAGTGACCGGCAAGTGTTTCTCTAATGTGCTGGTATCCGCGATCATCGTGAATAGCATCGACTGCAATGTAGGGGTTTTTATCATCATCGACAATACAAAAAAGTTTTAAATCCCGGATTACCTTGGGAGATAAATACTGCAGAATAAAACTTTCATCCTTATAATTGCGCATGGCATTATCTAAACTTGCCTGCCAGTTACTGCCTGCCAGATCAGGAAACCACTGCTTATCCTCCTCCGTCGGGTGCTCACATATACGGCGGATATCAATCATCATATTAAAGCCTAAGGTATAGGGATTAATGCCGCTATAATATTTACTGTCAAAAGGTGGCTGATAAATAACACTGGTATGTGTTTGTAAAAATTCCAATATAAAGCCTTCTGTGACCAGCCCCCGGTTGTACATTTCATTAAGCAGGGTGTAGTGCCAAAAACACGCCCAGCCCTCATTCATTACCTGAGTTTGCCGCTGCGGATAAAAATATTGAGAAATTTTACGCACTATACGGACCACTTCTCTTTGCCATGGCCTCAGCAGGGGAGCATGCTTTTCAATAAAATAAAGTAAGTTTTCCTCCGGCTCTCTGGGAAAGCGTTTATTGTTTTTACGCGCAGCTGTTTTTCCCTGAGGAATGGTTCGCCATAAATCATTGACCAGCTTTTGCAGAATCTCTTCCCGCTCTTTTTGACGATTGCTTTCCTCTTTAGCTGAGATAGGATAAGGGCGTTTATAGCGATCCACACCGTAATTCATTATTGCATGGCAAGAGTCAATAAGTTTTTCGACTTCTTCAATGCCATGGCGCTCCTCACACTCTGCAATGTAATTTTTGGCAAACAGCAGATAATCAATAATAGAGTCCGCATCTGTCCAGGTTTTAAATAAATAATTACCTTTGAAAAAAGAGTTGTGTCCATAACAGGCATGCGCAATGACCAACGCCTGCATGGTCATCGTATTTTCTTCCATCAAGTAGGCAATACAGGGGTTTGAGTTAATGACTATTTCGTAAGCTAAGCCCATTTGTCCGCGGCTGTATGAACGTTCTGTATTAATGAATTGTTTGCCATAGGACCAGTGATGATACCCTAAGGGCATTCCGGTGGAAGCATAGGCATCCATCATCTGTTCCGAGCTGATTACCTCAATCTGATTTGGATAGGTATCCAGACCAAATTCTGTCGCGATTTTACTTATTTCATGGTCATAGAGCTCGATAAGCTCGAAGGTCCATTCAGAGGAGGTAGAAAGTGGTTTTTGTTTCATATGACCTGCTTGTGAAATAGTTCGCGAAACACAGTGTAGATTTCAGAGGCATCAACAACCTGTGCCATGGCAAATGTATCCGGATAACTTTCTTCAACCTGCTCGTAAACATGCCAAAGTGACTGGTGAGCACGCGGCGTGATTTCAATATAGGAAAAATACTGCAAGTTAGGTAAAAGCGAATTACATAATATCTCTTTACAAACTGCTGAGTCATTATTCCAATTATCCCCGTCAGATGCTTGTGCGCCATAGATGTTCCAGTCACCAAGGGGATAACGCTGTTCAATAATTTTCTGCATCAATTTCAGCGCGCTGGAAACAATCGTCCCGCCTGTTTCGCGTGAATAGAAAAACTCCTGTTCATCCACCTCTTTAGCACTGGTGTGGTGGCGAATAAATACAATTTCGGTACGTTCATAATTCCGTTGAATAAACAGATAGAGTAAAATAAAAAAACGTTTAGCGACCTCTTTGGTGGCTTGATCCATTGAGCCTGAAACATCCATAATACAGAACATCACGGCTTTCGCCTGCGGCATCGGCTCTTTTGCCCGTAGGTGGTATTTCAGATCAAAATCATCTAACCAGGGCACGCGCTTTATCAGCGATTTTAAGTGGTTGATTTTTTTCAGTAACCTGTCAATTTCAGTCTGATTACGCAGGATCGGCTCTGCTGCTTCTAATAATTGCAGCTGCTGCTCAAGTACTTTTAATTTTTTACGTTTACCCAATGTGAGTGCGATACGCCGAGCATGGGCGGACTTTAATGATCTGACAACATCCATTTGCCCCGGAGAACCCTGGTTGCTGAAACCTGCTTTGCGGAGTTTGAATTCATCTATGCCGGCTAACTGACGCTTAACCATATTAGGTAACGCCAGATCTTCAAACATAAAATTAAGAAACTCTTCCTGTGTTATTTCAAAAATGAATGCATCTTCACCTTCACCGCTGTCACTTGCACCTGATCCGCTGCCACCTGCATCTCCCGCCGGGGGGCGGGGGATCTGATCACCGCTGATGAAATCTTTATTGCCCGGTAATATGCGTTCGCTATGCCCGCCTTGACCATGATGAAAAAGTGGTTCCTGTATATCCCCAGCGGGGATATGTATCTCTTCACCATGTTCAATATCGGTAATGGAACGATGAGTTATTGCATCCGCCACCGCTTTTTTGATATGGATACGGTAACGCTTTAAAAAGCGCTGTCTATTAACCGTGCTCTTTTTTTTAGCATTTAGTCGGCGATCAACAATATAGCTCATAATCAACGACCTCAAGCGCAGTTAATAGCAGGCGATGGATTTTTATTTGGGTAAAAAACATTTAATCTCCTTAGGGCCTGTTTATTTCTCGTGGTTAATTTTGTTCGGGATAAAATCGTTTTAATCGTGGTGCGAAGTTTGCGGCCTGGTCATCCTAAACAAATACTTCGCAACAAAGAGTAAAACACTTTTAGCGGAACCCATCGGTGGCATTTGTAGAACAACGACACCGCACAGCCTTTGCCTTGTACAAAGAACCTGAAAATGGCAGTAAAAACAATCTCGAAAGATAAATAGCCCCTAACCTAAGCAGAGTTATTATTGCGACTTTCTGACCCGTAAATACCACTCGGAAAGCAGGCGAACTTGTTTTTCCGTATACCCGCGGGCACTCATACGATCAACAAACTCTCTGTGTTTATTTTGCTCATCAGCTGACGCTTTTTTACTAAAGGAGATAACCGGTAATAGATCTTCTGTATTAGAAAACATTTTTTTCTCAATGACGGTACGTAACTTTTCATAACTACTCCAAGTAGGGTTTTTACCATCATTATTTGCGCGAGCACGTAATACAAAATTTACTATTTCATTACGGAAATCCTTCGGATTACTGATGCCAGCAGGTTTTTCAATTTTTTCTAGCTCTTCGTTAAGGGATGCCCGGTTGAGAATCTCTCCGGTTTCAGGTGTCCTGAAGTCTTGATCCTGAATCCAGAAATCTGCATAGGTGACATAACGGTCAAAGATGTTTTGTCCGTATTCGGCGTAGGACTCTAAATAAGCGGTTTGGATCTCTTTACCTATAAATTCTACGTAACGAGGAGCAATAAACTCTTTGATAAAAGTTAAATATTTTTCCTGTAACTCCTTATTAAACTGCTGCTGTTCAATCTGCTGCTCTAATACATACAAAAGATGGACCGGATTGGCGGCAACTTCAGTAGGATCAAAGTTAAAGACCTTTGCCAGAATTTTAAAAGCAAAACGGGTGGATAAACCGTTCATTCCTTCATCGACGCCTGCTGTATCTCTATATTCCTGTATCGATTTAGCTTTAGGATCAGTGTCTTTTAAGTTTTCACCATCATAGACCTTCATTTTCGAATATATACTTGAATTATCAGGCTCTTTTAAGCGAGACAGGATAACGAACTTAGCCAGCATTTTAAGTGTATCCGGTGCACACAAGGCCGCATGCAGGGAGCTGTTTTCCAGCAATTTTTCATAAATTCTTACTTCTTCGGAGACGCGCAGGCAATAAGGGATTTTGACAATGTAGACACGGTCAATAAAGGCTTCATTATTTTTATTATTTTTAAAATTCTGCCATTCAGATTCATTGGAGTGGGCAAGAATAATCCCCTCAAAGGGAATGGCACTTAAACCCTCGGTACTGTTGTAATTACTTTCCTGCGTTGCGGTTAATAATGGATGAAGCACTTTGATCGGCGCTTTAAACATTTCCACAAATTCCATCAACCCCTGATTGGAGCGGCATAAAGCACCTGAAAAGCTGTAAGCATCTGGATCATTTTGTGGAAAATCTTCAAGCTGGCGAATATCTACTTTACCCACCAGTGAGGATATATCCTGATTATTTTCATCACCCGGCTCAGTCTTAGAAATAGCGATTTGATTTAATATAGAGGGATAGAGTTTAACCACGCGGAATTTATTTATGTCACCATTGTATTCAATCAAACGTTTGCCGGCCCAGGGCGACATAATAGTACCTATATAACGTTTCGCAATGCCATAGTCTTCTTTGAGGATCTGTCCATCCTCTTCCGGATCAAATAACCCCAGAGGTGATTCAAATACCGGAGAGCCTTTAATACAGTAGATCGGCTGTTTTTCCATCAGCGATTTCAGTTTTTCAGCCAATGACGATTTACCACCACCTACGGGACCAAGCAGATAAAGAATCTGTTTCTTCTCTTCCAGGCCCTGCGCTGCGTGTTTAAAGAAAGAGACAATATTTTCTATACACTCTTCCATTCCATAGAAATCTTTGAAGGTGGCATAGCGTTTGATTACTTTATTGGAGAAGATACGACTTAAGCGTGTATCGCGTGAGGTATCTATTAGTTCCGGCTCACCAATTGCCATCAGTATGCGTTCCGCTGCAGAAGCATAAACACTGGGATCTTTTTTACATAGATCCAGATATTCCTGAATGGACATCTCTTCCTCTTTGACATTCTCGTAACGCTCACGATAGTGATCTAAAAGATTCATAACCTCTCCTCATCATAGGTAAAAGAGTAAGCTGCATCAGCTTATATGTTTTGCCTGTGATATTTTTCCCAATGCATCATGCGATGGTTAATGTTATCTGCCGCTCAACATTATTACTCTTAGTTAAGAATAGTCAAAAATCTAAATTAATTGCGTTACTTTTTAAAAAAGTATGTAAAAAATAGTTGCTTACGTAACAATTTCATAAAATTGTTTTGATATTAAGTGGTGGTTTTCTTAACTTTTTCACCTGCAGCTGCTTGTTGTAGCGGTTGTCATTGAGTGAAAGTATCACTTTGATTATTGCATCCATTTATTGAAATTAGGTGGGTATACACTTTTCATCAGGTACTGGCTTTGCTGCAGACTAGCCTCCAACTCATGCAGCTCATTGAATACCAAATAAGCTTTATCTTTGTAGGGCAGGTCTGCGAAATGGGTAATAAGACAAGAGACCATACCGGCATTATTTGCTGCTTGTATATCATAAAGGTGATCACCAACATAAATAATATTGCGACAGTCTATCCCCCATAGTTGTGCTATTGCAATTAAGGCATCAGGGTTAGGTTTGGCGGGATAATCTTCACGAGTTAATAAAATATCAACGTTGATCGCATTTTTTTTCAATTTGAGCTGCGCGGCCCGCAGACAGTTTCTTGTCACGATAGCGGTAGGGTATTTCTGCAGCGCAAGAAATGCTAATAAACTTTCACAGCCTGGCAAATGCGAAGATGTCAGAGCGTCTAACTTTTCATGAGCAATAATAAAATCATTAGCCTGTTTAATAAGCGTTGCTGATTTCATCGCTTTGATAAACTCTAATATATCAGTCCTGTCCGGACAGTTCAGGATATCTCTTAACAACCGGAAGTTAAGTTGTGAGGTGACCAGGGTGTTATCCAAATCAAATATAAGGGCTTGTATACTGCTCAATTTGTTCATTAGTTAGTTCACTATCTCGCGTCTACTTTCAGACTATCCCAATATAATGATCCTCTGTTTTAGGGGAGTCTTCCGGTAGGGGGTACAAGGCAACTTGGCTTCAGGCAGTCCTAAATTGCATTTGCAAAATAGATACCCTGTGTCCAGTGTTAGACTTTAATTATATTATATTGTTCATTTGTATTTTTAATTCGCTGTTTTTGCGATTGAAAAGGTGGCATATGTCAGTCAGATACTATGTTATTTTGGAAAAAATAATAACAAATCAATATGTTATTGATATTCATAGAATATCGAGGTAGTTTAAAGATAATTGTCGATTTTTGCGTGTATAATGTGTGCTTAATGTCTTGCCATTTTGCTTTAAGAAAAGGATTTTTTGTTGCTTATCAGAAGTTTAAAAATATATCTTTGCCTTCTAGTCTTATTCAGCAGCCTCTTATGTGCAAAAGAATTAAAACAGGTAACACTGCAACCCGCCTGGTTCGAACAATTCCAATTTGCCGGTTATTATATTGCAAAAGAAAAAGGCTTTTATAATGACGTCGGTTTAGCGGTTGAAATAAAGCCTTTTGATCTTGTTAGTGAAAATAACATTGCCCAACAGGTTCATGATGGCCAGGCTGATTTTGCCGTCGGTAAAGAAACCTTAATCCTGGAAAGGGCGCACAATAAAAAAATTGTTATCTTATACGCACTTTTTCAATCAACTCCTCTTATTCTTCTCAGCACCAAAGAATCTCAGATCAATACCATCGATCAGTTTACCGGTAAAAAAGTCATGGCTGGCAGCAGTGATGCTGAACAGGTATCTTTAAAAGCCATGCTTAATTCAAATGGTGTAGCGTTAAAGGATTTAATTGAATTACCTCATTCTCACAATATCATGGAGTTGGTGAACAAAAAAACCGATATCATGTCTGCTTATATATCAAAAACGCCTTACGAGTTGGAAAAAATGGGCGTGGATTATAATGTTTTTGCTCCTCAAGATTATGGTTTTGATATGTATAGTGATTTTTTATATACCAGTGAAGAATTAATCGCCAAAGATATCACTACCGTAAAGGCGTTCAAGGAGGCGTCATTAAAAGGCTGGCAATATGCCTTTGCCAATATGCCTGAAACCGTGGATTTAATTTTTGCCAAGTATAACCAGCAAAATTTAACGAAAGAGGCGCTGTTGTTCGAAGGTGCCGCACTAAAAAAACTGTCCTATTTGGATACAGATGTAATAGGCACAATAGATCAAAATAAATTACAAAGAATTTTGGATCTTTACCGGGTATTAGGCGTCGAGAGAGGAGATGTAGATTTTTCGCAACTGATATTTGACCCTGAAAATCCGCGATTATTTTTAACCCAGCAAGAAAAAGCTTATTTAAGCCAGAAACAAAAGATCACTATCTGTATCGACCCGAACTGGCTGCCCTATGAGGCTTTTGATAAAGACGGCAAGCATATCGGCTTAAATACAGAGTTTATTAATATTTTCAGAAAGCAGTTACCTGTGCCAATAGAAATCGTGCCAACGTCTACCTGGAGTCAATCCCTGCAATTTGCGCAGCAGAGAAAATGTGATCTGTTATCATTAGCGGTAAAAACAGATGAGCGAAAAAAATATCTCAATTTCACCTCTCCTTATCTGGTCTATCCGCGGGTTCTGGTGACCAAACCCAATCTCCCGTTTATCGATAATTTCACCTATCTTGCCGATAAAAAAATAGCGATACCCAAAGGCTATGCACAGGGAGAAATCATCAGAAAAGCATATCCGAAGATGATCATTGTTGAGGTTGAGAGCATCAAAGAGGGCCTTGAAAAAGTTGCAAAGGGCGAACTTTACGGATTTATTGGCGGCCTGAGCGAGGTTGGACATTTATTACAGGAGCAATTTATAGGGCAACTTAAAGTCAGCGGTAAATTTGACCAAAAAGAACAATATGGGATCGGGGTGAGAAACGATGAAATCCTGCTTTTAAATATTTTTCAAAAACTTGTAGACAACTTATCAGAAGAAACCAGACAAAATATTGTCAGCAAAAGTGCGGTCATTAAATATGAGCCGGAATTTGATTATGAAATGCTGTGGTGGTTGTTGTTTATTCTGTTCGTGGTTATTTGTGCATTTTTATACAGACAAAGCGTATTAAATACCTTAAATAAAAAATTAAATGAAAAAGTAGCCGAGAAAACCAAGGCGTTACAAGAGCTCAATGAAAGCCTGGAAAGAAAAATAAAAGAGAGAACCCGAAAGATAGAGCGTTCCAAAGAAATTTTACAAAACGTCGCCTTTAAAGATAACTTAACTGACATTTTTAATCGCCATTATCTTTTTGAAGCATCTGAACCACTGTTAAACAGAGCTAATGAATTCAATGAGCCGCTATCATTATTGCTGATTGATATTGACCATTTTAAGAAAGTGAATGATACCTACGGTCACCTCATTGGCGATAATATATTGAAATTTTTTGTGGTAAATATACAGAAGGTGCTAAGAACAGATGATATTTTTGTCAGGTATGGCGGAGAGGAATTTGTTGTATTACTGCCAAAAGTTAATATTGACGAAAGCCTGATCGTAGCTGAAAAATTACGCCGGATTGTGGAGCAGGACTCATACCGGAACAATCAGCTGAATATACCTATTACCATCAGCATCGGGGTTAGCCAGTATCAGCATCCCGAGACGTTGGAAAAACTGATCAGCCGGGCGGATTTGGGATTATACCGTGCGAAGCAAAACGGTCGAAATCAAGTACAGAAAATATAAAAATAATAGAAAAAAGTCGACTATGGGTTTTAATGCCTGTCAGTTAAGAGCTGATAGGCATTTTTTTACCTTTTTTCTCTGGGTATCTTTTGGGTCTTGCTTTCACTATTTTTGGGTAAGCCCTTTCCCGCCGCTCTGGTAATACAAAGGCTTCCGCCATAGCAATCAATCCGTTAATTACTTTAGGTATTTTTCCTGGAGATACAAACGGCAACATCGCTAACTCACCAATGATATAAGCAGAGGCGCGACTAAAACTTAGCTGATAGGGCATCACTCCTTTTAAACTATGTGCCATCTTGGCCATTTGGAAACGAATTAAATTATACGCGAGTAAAACGCCCGATAATTCTTGTTCCACCATTTCCGGTTTTTTACTTCTTAATGTGAGTTGGTTTTTAAGCATATACTGTTTCATTTCTCTAAACCTTAACTCGATTTTCCAACGATGGGTATATAAATCAGCAATATTTTCAACAGGATACCGTAGCGGGTCTGTCATCGAAGTGAGAATTGAGTACGACTAAATTTTATAACAAAGAAGATTCGCGCTTGTCGTTATGCAGCCTCCCAAAAGCAGTTTCATTTTCTTGAGTATCAGGTGTACGCCAAACAACACCATCGACACCGAGCAGTTTCAAACCACAAAAAGTAGGAGAAGGTGTTTTTTCATGCCATAGCTGTTGAGTTTGGTTGAAAATACGTTTTACAACCTCTGCCCCTAATCGTTGCCTTGCTTGAACAACGGCACTGGGTGCGACAAATGGGCGTTTTCCCGGCAGCATAATATCAAGCTGATTAACGATATCAGTCATCGGTAAGTGCCTAAAAATAGACATGCCAATAATGCTCCAGACCATCATTTACAGGGGTAATCTACGCTTTCTTAGGGTAACAATACCTGACTCTTTAAGGCAGGTATCAATTAGATCAGGGGACAGTACTTCTGATAACGAATGAAAATTTTCAGGACAGAACGTAGAAAGAGAGTGGAAATCATAATCTAAAGGCATAAAAAAATCCGATGTTAAGTGAACATCGGATTTTGATCTCATTCAGCTAACAATCAATCGATTTTTCTTAACTGATCGGCATTAGACTATGGGTTTTGTCTTTTCATATCGACCCAACATCCGTGTGCTGTGATAATTTTTGTCTAATGGTCATTCCACATTGCTCTTCAAAGTACGGAAAAAAGCTCAACAGCCTTTATTCCCGCCGCTTAATAAACTGCCTGACTTATTAACTATCTGATCAACCTGCCGGTTAAAATTCAAAATAACTCAATCCCATAAGCAGGCTATTGATAAAGCAATGCTTTGTTCTCATCTATTTTTGACCATTTAAATCTGCGCAATGTTATTAATGTTGTTTAAGGTACATGTAATCCACCCTGCAAATTAGTTCACTGAATCAGCTAGATTGATGATTTTAGAGACTATACTTCTCAGTAGGTAAGATAGTTCAGCCTCTAAGAAATTAATTTTTCTTATTATCAATGGATCAAGCTGAACAATAAGGGAGGAGGGAACTGTTATGCACAAACGCATTATTTTTGTGCTGCTTTGTATGTGTATATCCTCTGTTGAATGCGCAATAAGCGAACAGGAACAGGCAAAAACTTACAGTATTTCTGCCGAGCGGGGAGATGCTGCTTCACAGCATAATCTCGGGGTGATGTATATGACCGGTAGCGGGGTAGCGCAAAGTTACTCTCAGGCTTTCAAATGGTTTGCTAAAGCCGCTGAACAGGGGCTTGCTAACTCTCAGGTTAATCTTGGCACTATGTACAAGGAAGGTCTGGGGGTACGGCAGGACAATAGCAAAGCTTTTTTCTGGTATGAAAAAGCTGCGCTGCAGGGGCATGCCGCAGGGCAAAATAACCTGGCGCTAATGTATATGTTGGGGCTGGGCATCTCCCATAACCCGAGTGAGGCAGCCAAATGGTGGCAAAAAGCAGCACAACAGGGGCATGTTAATGCTCAGGTCACAGCCTCGGCACTATTTACGAACTTGGCCTGGGTGTAGCGAAAAACGCTGCTCAAGCTACAAACTGGTGGCAAAAAGCTGCGGCGCAGGGAAGTGTCAGTGCTAAAGATAAATTAATAAATAGCAGTACTGCTCAGTAACGAAAGATTATTTTGTGATTTTGATTCTCAGCAGCGAGGTTGATAACAGAGTTATCTAAATTGGTATAACCACAATGAGGAGTTTTTATGGCTATTATTCAATCATTTGGAGCTGCGCAGACGGTTACCGGTTCATGTCACTTTTTACAACTTAAAAAAGGGCCGAAGATTCTTGTTGATTGCGGTTACTTTCAGGGGCGCGACGAAGAGCTGATTTTTGAGCCCTTTGACTTTGATCCGAAAAAAGTAAATATCCTGCTAATCACTCATGGTCATTTGGATCACATCGGGCGTATTCCTAAACTGGTTAAAGAAGGTTTTGACGGTAAAGTGATCGCCTTAAGGGCTACAATGGATCTGGCTGAAGTGATCTTAATGGACAGTGCCAAAATTGCAGAAGAGGATTATAAAACGGCGCTTAAAAAAGCTAAAAGATCCGGTCAGGAAAAAACAGTTCGCCCGCCTGTCTATACCTCTGATGATGCCCAGGCAGTATTTGATTTAACTATTCAATATGCCGAATACAATAAGGCCATTCAAATTGCACCCGACGTCAAAGTCACCTTTAGAAACGCCGGGCATATTCTCGGCTCAGCAACTATTCAAATTGAGTTTGCCGAAGAGGGGGTCTCAAAGTCGGTGGTTTTCAGTGGTGATTTAGGTGGTCGTGATGATTTGATCATGCCGTCACCAACCCCGGTAAAATCAACGGATGCCTTGTATATCGAATCAACCTATGGAGATCGTGATCATCGCGGCTTGCAGGAAACTGTAAAAGAGTTTAAGGAGATCCTGAACAGCACTTTAAATAATCAGGGGAATGTTCTGATCCCCTCATTTGCCATTGAGCGCACGCAGGAAATTTTACTGTTGCTGAAGCAGATGTATTACGATAATGAGCTGCCGGTTTGTAAGGTGTTTTTAGATTCTCCAATGGCGATACGGGCCACGCAAATTTACACTAATTACCATCATCAATTAAACGATTCAGCAGATAAGCTGATGCAGCGTGACGGCTCTGTGTTTGATTTTCCCTATCTGCAATACTCGCTTAAAAATCAGGATTCGATGCTGATTAATGAGCAGGAAAGCGGCTGCATTATTATCGCTGGCAGCGGAATGTGTACTGGCGGACGTATTCTGCATCACTTTAAACACAGGTTATGGGATGAGCGTAACAGCGTCATATTTGTCGGTTATCAGGTTCAGGGGACGCTGGGGCGGCAAATGATTGATGGCGCAGAGTCGATTCAGCTTTATCACGAAAGTATAAAAGTGAATGCCAGGATACATATGATTAACGGCTTTTCAGCACATGCAGATCAAAGCAATCTGTTAGCCTGGATGGCTGACTTTGATAAACTTGATAAGGTATTCTTAATACATGGCGAACCTAAACAGCAGGCTACTTTTAAACGGGTCATTGAAGAGAGACTGCATAAAACCACCCATATTGTCGAATATGCAGAGGAAGTTTGGATATAGCAACAGCAAACAATTCAGCTGATAATACAAGGGGAACAGAATGGAGCATTTGTGGGATGAAGCGCAATTTATCGCACCGGGTTTAATGGTGATGGTGACTAATAGTTTGGGGGATAAATTGGGTACGGAAGTGGTTAATATCAAAACCGGCAGAGTTGAAGTGATGTGCAAACCTCACCAGGTCACGGTGCAGAATGATGGTGACTGCTTTTGGTTGGAGTCCGGGAAGATGCCAAATATCGACATCAGCAAAGATGAAGCAGATTTATTAACTAAATTACTGAATGTTGAAATAGGCAGGTAAACGAAATAAATGTCGGATTATTGCTATTAAAACGATTAAATAGGCTTTACCGGATTCTCCAGTAAAGGCGGGCATCTATCTCCTCACCATGTTGGTTATGGGTAAATAAACTATACTTCTGGTATCAATCCAAATCTGGCGGAGATGTGATGGATAAGCGACCGGTTGAATTTTTCCCCACCCGCTATTGGCATAAAGAGCAGGGGAAAGAGCAAAAAGAGGGGTTGGTCACATGTGACGTTTGCCCCCATCATTGCCACCTCCGTGAGGGGAAGCGCGGTATCTGCTACGTGCGCATGAACCATCACGGTAAAATTGTACTGACCAGCTACGGGCGCTCATCGGGTTTTTGTATCGATCCAATTGAGAAAAAACCGCTCAACCACTTTTATCCCGGTTCCAAAGTGCTTTCATTCGGCACTGCAGGCTGTAATCTTTCCTGTCAATTCTGCCAGAATTGGGAGATCAGTAAATCACGTCAGGTTGATACACTTTGTGATACCGCCATGCCGGAGCAATTGGCTCAAGCCGCGAAGGAGCAGGGCTGTAAAAGTCTGGCTTTTACCTATAACGACCCGGTAATCTTCATGGAGTATGCCATTGATGTTGCCATCGCGGCAAAAGCTTTGGGGCTAAAAAGTGTCGCCGTGAGCGCGGGTTATATGTGCGATCAGCCCAGAGTGGCATTTTACGAACATATGGATGCCGCTAATATTGATTTAAAAGGGTTTAGCGAAGACTTTTATAAACGCATCTGCCACGGTCAGTTACAACCCGTATTAGATACCCTGCTGTATCTCAGACAGCACACTTCCGTATGGTTTGAAATCACTACCTTATTGATCCCCGATGAAAATGACAGTGATGCAGAACTGCATCGGATGTGCCAATGGATAGCTGAAAATCTAGGCCCGGATGTGCCGCTGCATTTCAGTGCTTTTCACCCGGATTTTAAGATGCTGAATAAAGGGCCTACGCCCATGGCCACCTTATTAAGGGCAAGGAAGATAGCCCTCAGTTACGGCCTGCATCACGTCTACTGCGGCAATGTCCATAATAGCGAAGCAGACAGTACCTATTGCCCGAACTGCGGGCATCTGCTGATTGAAAGAGACTGGTATCAGCTCGGGCAGTATCATCTTGATCCGCACGGAGCCTGTTTAAATTGCGGGCAGCAGTTAGCCGGGCGCTTCGACGGGCCGCCGGGAAATTTCGGACGGCAGCGGATTCCCATTAGGATAGAGTGATTGTAGCGTTTTGATAGCGCGCTTATATTCGTACACCCAAGGCAGATATTTATTCTGCGATTGTCCCCTGATCAAATATCTGCACCATATTATCGACTACCCTGACCGGATAAGCCGGAATATTTTCAAATGCCGGGGCGGATAATACAGCCCCGGTTGTTAAATCAAAGCGCGCACCGTGGCGCGGACAAGTTATTTCAGCGCCGTCGATCTCACCGCCACTTAAGTCACCACCATCATGACTGCATAGATTCTCAATAGCATAAAAATCACCTGCAATGTTCACCAGCAGCAGATCAACATGATTCAATTCCACCAAGGTATGCATGCCCGGTTTCAATTCATCTGCGGGTATCACTGTTATCCATTTTGCCATATTAAATACTCCCGATTAGTTTGATTTTATAACAGGCCGAGCTGCAGTTTTGCCGCATCGGATACCATCTCATAACTCCAGGGCGGGTCAAACACAAGGCTGACATCAACATCATCCACATTAGCCACAGCTTTACATTTTTGTTTGACTTCTTCTGTCATGACGCTACCCATACCGCAACCGGCAGCGGTCAGGGTCATGGTAATACGGACAAGATTACGTCCGTCAATTAATTGATAACAGTTGACGTCATAAATCAAACCCAGTTCGACAATATTGACCGGAATCTCCGGGTCATAACAGCTTTTAAGCTGATCATAGATTTCTCTCAGGTTGACCTGATGATCGCCTAAATGGCCACTGCTAAGGCTTGTTTTTGTCTTGTTTTGTGGAAAATCTGACTTGCCCAGCGCATCACCGTCTTTACCGGCTACGCGCACCAGTTGTCCCTGATAGTTGACCGTGTAACTGCCGCCTAATGCCTGGGTAATTACCACCTCGCTATTTTTGTTTAGCCTGATCGGCTGACCATTGGGGATGGTAATTGCTTCACAATCGCGTAATAAGGTCACGTGTTCGAACATGCCATTCACTCCGTGGAAACAACTTTTTTATTATTGATATCATCCAGGCCGGCTTTCAGAGCATGCCAGGCCAGAGTTGCACATTTAATACGTACCGGAAAATCTCTCACGCCGCCTAACACCGACAGTTTACCTAAGTAGTCACGGATTTTTTCAGGCGGATTGGCATCACTCACCAGAATCTGGAATGCGTCAAATAATTTCCGAGCTTCCACTATGCTGGTATTTTTAATCCGTTCGGTGAGAAGAGAGCATGCCGCCATGGATATAGCGCATCCCTGTCCCTCAAAGCTTGCATCAACAATGGTATTATTTTCAATTCGTACATAAAGTTTCAGATGATCACCGCAGAGGGGGTTATAGCCCTCCTGACAAAAACTGGGATGTTCCAGCTTTTTAAAATTTCGCGGATGTCTGCCATGATCGATAATCACTTCCTGATATAATGCACGTAACTCTTCATTCATAACTTTCACCCGTTTTTTCCGGAAAAAATGTTGTTTACCAGATGCAACCCCTGCAGGAACTGATCAATATCGCTTTCATTATTATAGAAAGAAAATGAAGCACGGGCAGTTGCCGGTACATCAAAGCGGGTCATTACCGGCATCGCGCAGTGGTGTCCGGCGCGAATCGCCACGCCCTGCTGATCCAGAATAGTACTGATATCATGGGGGTGGGCACTGTCCATTACAAATGAGAGGATACTGGCTTTATCTCTGGCTGTGCCGATAATGCGTAAGCCTTTTATCAGACTTACTCCGGCAGTGGCATAATCTAATAATAAACGTTCTCGCTGTTTAATATGGTCGATGCCGATTGCCTGAATGTAATCAATTGCCGCCCCCAGTCCGATCACGCCCGCTATATTAGGTGTACCCGCTTCGAATTTGTAGGGTAAACAATTATAGTCACTGTGCTCAAAGCTGACCCGGCTGATCATATCTCCGCCGCCCTGATAAGGCTCCATCGCCTCAAGATAACTTTGTTTACCATATAACACGCCGATACCGGTCGGAGCGTAAATTTTATGGCCGGAAAAGGTGTAAAAATCACAATCCAGCTGTTTTACATCTAAGCTGAGGTGGGGGGCCGCCTGTGCGCCGTCCACTAATACCGGAATCTCCCTTGCGTGTGCCATGGCGATCATCTGGTCCACCGGAGTAATGCTGCCGAGGGCATTGGACAGGTGGGTTAATGCGACGACTTTAGTTTTTTTATTTAGCAATGCCTGATACTCAGCAATATTGATTTCAGCACTATCGTTTATTGGCACGACCTTTAACAATGCCCCGGTTTGCAAACAAACCATCTGCCAGGGCACAATGTTGGAATGGTGTTCCATGGCACTGATCAGGATTTCATCACCGGGTTTCAGGCGGGGTCTGGCATAACTCTGTGCGACCAGGTTGATCGCTTCGGTAGCACCGCGTACGAAGATTACCTCCTCACGTGATGGTGCATGTAAAAAGCGCTGTATCTTGTCCCGTGCAGTTTCAAAGGCAAGCGTTGCACGCTCACTTAGCTGATAAGCACCGCGATGGACATTAGCATTATCAAAACGGTAGAAGTGGGTGATACTATCAATAACAGCATTGGGTTTCTGAGTCGTGGCGGCATTATCCAAATAGGCTAGCGGCTGCTGATGCGCGAGCTGAGATAATAACGGAAAATCCGCGCGTATCGCTGACCAGTCGGGAGCCGATAGGCTCTTATGATCTGTCGCTTGAGGCGCTGTAAACATCACTGTTCTCCTCTTTCCGGCGCAAGCAACGTGCTGATATCATTGCCTACCAGCTGGTTAAGCTTTGCCATAACAGGCAACTGGATAAATTCCCCCATCGAGGAATTATCAATGCGTTCAAGTACTTCTCTGATAAACCCATAGACCAGCCAGGCTTGTGCATCCTTTTCACTTATGCCGCGTGACTGCAGATAAAACAGTGACTGTGCATCCAGCTGTCCGACCGTGGCGCCATGACTGCAGACAACATCATCCGCATATATCTGCAGTTCGGGTTTAGTGTCCACCTCTGCCTGCTCGCCGAGCAGGAGATTTTTATTAATCTGTCTGGCTGCGGAACGTTGCGCGATGGGTTGAATATTGACCTTACCGTCAAATACCGCCCGGGATTGATTCTGGATAACCCCTTTATAGATCTGTTGACTGCTGCAGTTCGGCGCTAAATGTTCGATTTGCGTGTGGTAGTCGACATGCTGGTGGCCATCCACCAAATATACGCCGTTTAACGAGCACTCGGCTTGCGGCTCGCTGAGTTGTACCTGGATATCGTGCCGGGCGAGCGCTGCTCCCAGAGAGTAACTGTGCGATGTGAAAACACTTTCCTGTTGCTGTTGGACATACATGGCGGCAATGTGGCTGCTGTTGAGAGAGTGATCCTGCAATTTATAATGGTTAAGGTGCGCTTGTCGACCCAGTGCTATTTCTGTTACCACATTAATTAGATTTTGCCTGCGCTTTGTCTCTGCGATTGTTATTTCTGCATCAGGTACGGCAAGATCCATATAATGTTCAAGCAGCGTTAAGCGGCTATTTTTGTTAAGCAGCAGCAATAAACGCGAATTACATATTTCAGCTTCCGTCGCTGGCGAGGAGATAAACAGACAGTGGACAGGGGAGTTTATATGGGTATTTTCAGGTACCGATAAAAACACACCGTCAGACATCAGCGCAGTATTTAAGGCGCTGAACAGCGGGGATGGTTCATTGTTTACTTTTCCTAATGCTCCCGCGAGTAACTGTGGATGATCCTTTACAGCCTGAGCGAAGCTGCACAGGATAAAACCTTCAGGCAGTCCGGCAATGTTGGAAAGGTGAGGGTTATAAACACCATTGATAAATACCAATAAATGTTCGTTATCAGCACAGCGTTTAATCGATAGGGGCAGGGTGCTGATATTTGTAGCCGGTTGTGCTTGAGCAAGCTGAAATTCAGTTTTCTGCAGTTGTTTGAGATTAGTGTATTTCCAATTTTCATCTTTTGCCCCGGGAAAATCCAACGTGGCAAAGCGTTCAGCAGCGCTTTCGCGCATTGTCCTTAACCAGGGCAACAGGTGTCCCGGCAACTGCTCTTTGCTTTGCTTGTATTGTTCAAGCAAACGGTCACAGGCATTCATCTGTGCCTCCTGTTGATGTTCATTCTAAACGGTATTAACCTCAGTTTAATTCAATCTCAGGCGGAAGCTGACGCCTTGGGCAATAAATCTGCATAGCCTTTTTCCTCCAACTCCAGCGCCAGTTCTGGCCCGCCAGAACGTACAATGCGTCCGTCAAACAGCACATGGACAAAATCCGGGTGGATATAGTTTAATAAACGCTGATAATGGGTGACCAGAATAATGGCGCGTTTCTGTCCTGAATCGGGATCTGTGCGGAAGGCATTTACTCCTTGGGCAACCACTTTCAGGGCATCAATATCAAGACCTGAATCGGTTTCATCGAGGATTGCCAGTTGCGGCTCAAGCACCAGCATCTGTAGGATTTCATTACGTTTTTTCTCACCACCGGAAAACCCCTCATTGATTGAGCGATACAGAAGCTGCTCATCCATGGCGACAGCCTGTACTTTGCTTTTGACCAGCTGTAAAAAATCAATCGCATCAAGCTCTTCCAACTGGCGGTATTTACGCTGGCTGTTCAGTGCCATTTTCAGAAACTGCACATTGCTGACCCCGGGAATTTCCAACGGGTATTGAAAAGCGACAAAAATACCTTCACAGGCGCGATCTGAAACAGAAAGCGACAATAAATCCTGACCGTTAAAATCGACTTTACCATCGCTTACCTGATAGTCAGGATGACCGGCCAGCACATGAGCAAGGGTGCTTTTACCTGAACCGTTCGGCCCCATAATGGCGTGCACTTCGCCCGCCTTTACACACAGGTTAAGGCCATTTAAAATGGCATTACCCTGAATTTCCGCGTGTAAATTATTTATTGTTAACATACTGAACTCCTGCGCTGAGCAACTATGCATTCACTGCTTTCAGCAGCGATTATCCTGTACAACCTTCCAGACTCACTTCCATTAATGCCTGAGCTTCAACAGCAAACTCCATCGGCAGTTTACGGAACACGGCTTTACAAAATCCATTAATGATCATCGCCACCGTATCTTCCTGAGAAATCCCTCTCTGCATACAATAAAACAGCTGATCGTCACTAATTTTGGAGGTGGTCGCTTCATGCTCTACTTTAGCTGAAGGGTGTTTCACTTCGATATAAGGAAAGGTGTGAGCAGAGCATTTTTCACCGAGCAGCAGGGAGTCACATTGACTGTAATTACGCGCATTAATTGCCTGCGGACCGACCTTTACCAGCCCCCGATAGGCATTGGAGCCATGCCCGGCAGAGATGCCCTTGGAAATAATAGTACTTGAGGTGTTTTTACCGATATGGATCATCTTAGTACCGGTATCTGCCTGCTGATAGTTATTGGTTAATGCAACGGAGTAAAATTCGCCTCTGGAATTATCACCCTGGAGAATAACACTGGGATATTTCCAGGTGATGGCCGAGCCGGTTTCTACTTGCGTCCAGGATATTTTTGCGTTGCGCCCGCGGCATAATCCCCGTTTGGTGACAAAATTATAAATCCCGCCTTTACCGTTTTTGTCACCGGGATACCAGTTCTGTACTGTGGCATATTTTATCTCGGCATCATCAAGGGCGATCAATTCAACTACTGCTGCATGCAGTTGATGTTCATCACGTATCGGGGCTGTACAGCCCTCAAGATAACTGACATAACTACCTTCTTCGGCCACTATCAGAGTACGTTCAAACTGGCCGGTATTCAGAGAGTTGATGCGAAAATAAGTGGATAACTCCATCGGGCAGCGAACCCCCTTAGGGACATAGCAGAAAGAGCCATCACTGAATACCGCAGCATTAAGCGCGGCGTAAAAGTTATCGGTATGAGGAACAACGCTGCCCAGATATTTCTTCACCAGTTCGGGGTGATCTTTTACCGCCTCAGAAAATGAGCAGAAGATAACCCCAACCTCGGCTAATTTCTTTTTAAAGGTGGTCGCGACTGATACGCTGTCAAAAACCGCATCGACGGCAACACCTGCCAGTTGTGCCCGTTCATGCAGCGGAATGCCCAGTTTTTCATAGGTTTGTAAAATTTCCGGGGCAATATCATCGAGACTTTTCGGGCCGTCTGCATTGGTTTTTGGAGCGCTGTAGAAAACGATTTTCTCATAATCGATCTCCGGATAATGCAGTTTTGACCAGGTAGGGGTCTTCAGGGTCAACCAGTGCCGGTAGGCTTTAAGGCGCCACTCGAGCATAAATGCCGGCTCTTTTTTTCGCGCCGATATCTGCCGTATTACCGTTTCATTCAGGCCGGGAGGCAGGCTGTCTGTTTCCAGATCGGTAACAAAACCATGGGGGTAGTCGCTATCGACAAAGCGATCTAAATTGTGCCGTGATGCAGTCATTATTTACTCCACCTATTAATACCAAGTGTATTAAAGATGCGATCTTGTATTGCGAAGAAAAAATCAGTACTAACAAGGTATGAGTTGCAGGCAGTAGTTACTCTCCTTTCAAAACTCATTACGCGGTTAGGGTTTATTTTAACCAGCAAGACCGATCACCTATTTGATGCATTTGGTATAAACCTATATCAACTGCCGGAGATAATTTTCTGGGCTCGCTCCCTGGGCACCAACATCTCCTGCAGACTCACCTGACTGAGACTTCGCTGGACGATCTGGTTAAGACCCTGCCAGTTTTGGCGTATTTCACAACTGCCTTCAATACGGCATAAGCCTTCTTTCATAGCACAATCAGTCAACTCAATGCCACCTTCCAGTACGTTTATAATTTCAGCTAAAGAAATTTTATCTGCTGATCTGGCAAGCTGGTAACCACCTTGTTTGCCCAGGCTGGAACAGAGTAGACCACTGTTAACCAGCATCTTTAATAATTTCCTTACAGTCGCCAGCGGTAGTAAAAGATCTCTGGATAAACTTGCTGCACTCATTACCTGATCGGGGCGTGAGGCCATAAACGCCAGAATCACCGAACCGTAATCTGTTAATTTATTCACGCGTAGCATTCACATCTCCATTTAACTATTACTATTATAGTACCAGTTAAAAAAAGTGATAAATTATTGGCTGTGAAAAGTTATAACTTCCTTTGGTATAAGTACTCAATAAAAAATTATCCGGTATTTTCAGCCGTCAGTCGTCAGCCGTCAGCCGTCAGCCGTCAGTCGTCAGTCGTCAGCCGTAAGCAGATAGCCCACTTCTTAAGTTACGGGCTCTAGATCAACTAAATCAAAATTAAAGTTGCTGCACCTAAAAAGATTAAAAATCCTACCGCGTCGGTAATCGTAGTTAAAATAACCCCTCCGGCAATAGCAGGATCGATTCCCATTTTTTTTAAGATGAATGGAATAAGTGCACCGGAAACTGTACCGGCCAGGCTGACGACAAAGAGTGCAAGGGCAAAAACGCCGCCTAACTTCAAATCTCCATACCAGAAAAAAGCCACGAAAAAGACCACTGCTGCCCACAGTGTGCCATTAATGAAAGATACTTTTAATTCATGCACAGTGAGCGCAGTAATATTGGCACCGCTCACCAGATCGCGTGCTATTCCCCGTGTGACGACGGTGAGCGTCTGACTACCTGTAATGCCGCCCATACTTGCCACCACCGGCATCAGTACGGCAAGCGCAACCAGCTGTTCAATGGAAGATTCAAATAAACCAATTACCCAGGCAGCAACAAAAGCGGTGATCAGATTGGTCCCCAGCCAGATTGCTCTGTTCAATGAAATATGCGCAATTGGGGCAAACATATCCAGCTCATTATTGAGACCCGCCTGCGCTAATAAGCGCTGTTCTGCATTGTGTTTTAAAACATCGATAACATCATCTACGGTTATCCTGCCGAGCAGACGCTTATTCTGATCAACCACGGGAGCAGAGGTCAAATCATGATCCTCAAAAATTTGTGCGACCTGACTGGCTGATAGTAAGGAGTCAATTAACGGCACATCATCTTTCATCACATCGCTGACCGACAGACTGTTATCCCATGAAACCAGATCGCTGAGGTGTAAAATCCCTTTTACCTGATTATTTCTGTCCACAACCACTAAATGATCCAGCTGCTCCGGCAGCATCCCCTCTTTTTTGCGCAATTTACACAGATAGCGATACACAGCTTTAAGGCTGACATCCTTTCTAACCGCGGTAGCGTCAGTATCCATTAATCCGCCCGCCGTATTATCCGGAAAATCCTTGACGGTTTGATAGCGTGCTTTGCGCTGACTGTCCATGGCCTCGACCATCGCGGTAACGACGGGCAGGGGCAAATCGGCATCGATATCAGCCAGCTCATCCATCTGCAGGGTAGAGAGAGATTTCAGAAGATCCGCTTCGCTGGTAATATTTATTAAAGAAAGACGCAGCTCACGGTGAACTGCCAATAAAACCTCACCCTTATCTTTAACCGGGATCAACTCCCAAAAAGTTTGACGGTATTTATTGGGCAGGGATTCAATCAAGCGACCCAGTTCGGCCGGATGGTGCTGTTCAATAGCAAGCAGCAGCTCTTCAGATTGTTGTTCCTCTAAAAAATGGATCAATTGACTGACTAGTTCGGTACTATTTTCACTCATATTTGTTATTTACCCTTAGTTAAACAATTGTTGCCTTGTGTTTTTGAATCAGAGTGGTGCGTCAACTCAAGGTGACCAACCTTAACTAAAATAATGGTTTCCTGATCCACAAAAGGGCGATGTGTGCTCAAATGCGGGCTGCGTATCCAGCTATGTTTGGGATAACTGCCGTACTCATCTTTAAAGTGACCGGACAAAACGAAAACCTCCTCACCGCCAACGTGTTCATGTAAATGAAAAATTTCTCCGGCTGGCCATTTTACCAGCGCGGTATGTTGCCCGGCAAAATCATGCAGAGGCATCACCTGTAAACCACCTGAACCTTGTTGCCACTCTGTTGTATTGCTGTTAATAACGACAGATTTTTTATCCTGCGGATCAAACTGGTTGAGTTTGACCAGTATAGTACAACCGTTTTTACTAAAAGGCTGATGATAACTGCCTGGCGGATTACGCAGATAACTCCCTTTTTCGTAGTCACCATTTTCATCGGAAAAAGTGCCTTCCAGTACAAATATCTCTTCACCCTGCGGATGATAATGGCCGCTGAAGTAAGAACCAGGTGAATACTGCACTACGCTGGTGATATGACCACCTTCAGCTGCGGCCCTGGCAAGCGGTTTCCGTCTTACACCCGGCATAGGAGAGTTTACCCAGGGCATCTTCGCCGTATCGATCACTACCCGTTTGCAAAAATCTAAGTTTAAATCTGCCATTTATCCCCCTTGTCATTAGCAAAGCGTCTATTTTTCGGATGGAAACTGTCATTCAGTCTGCCTGATCTGAAAGTATAAGTCAGCAATATATTGTACGTTGCCGGTGAGGCTAATTAACAAGGAGGAGAGCAGCTCCTGGCTTTAATTTCTATTGCACTCAATAATTATCGGCAAGTGTTTTGATTTCCTACCAGAGTACCTTTGTTTTTTTAATGTTTTATTGCAACTGATTGTTTTTAAATATTAAAATGGTACTAAACTCATGTATGAAAGTAAATTTATTCAGGGAAAAATAATAAAACAGACAGTGGGGCGGGGGGCTCTGAATGACCTATGACGAATTTAATGCGTTGTGTTGTGGATTGCCGGCGACGACATACGTAATGCAATGGAACAACTCCCATGTATGGAAAGTAGGCGGAAAAGTGTTTGCTATTGGCGGTTTAGGGAAAAATGATCAGCCTGCTTTTATTTTTAAAACATCTGAGCAGAATTTTTTATTTTTTAAGTGAAATCGCGGGTTATAAGCCGGCCCCTTACTTTGCTTCGCGGGGAATGAAGTGGATACAGCACTACGATAGCTCAGCAGAAACAGATGAAGATTTAATCTATTATCTGAAGAAGTCTTATCGTATTGTTTCGCTGGGATTGACTAAAAAAAAGCAAAAAGAATTGGGTTTAAATCAGGAATAACTATTGCCACAGGAAACTATTGCAAGAAAGAGGGCTCCAATTGTCTCTAATTTGGCAGACAAAAATTGGAGCCGGATTTAGAGGCTCAGTAACAGCGGCTTATTGTCGTCTACATACCCGGCAGCAGCAAGCGGATCAGCAGGGCGACCAGCAGCAAGGTGCTCACGCCAGCCGCCCATAAAGCGATAAACCACAGCCAGCGTTTGAGACCCGGAGTGAGCATTAGTGATACCCCTCACCTTCTTTGAGGCGGCCGCGAAATACCCAATAAGAGTAAGCGGTGTAGGCAATAATCAGTGGCAGCAGGAACACCGTCCCGGTGAGCAAAAATTTCAGGCTGCTATCCGGCGCTGCAGCTTCTGTGTAGCTAAGACTATGGGGTATTATGTACGGGTAGGTGCTCACGCCAAAGCCTAAAGCTGCCAGAAAAAACAGCCCCAGAGTAACCAGATAGGCTTTTACCGGTTTGTGCTCGATCAGATCCTTAAACAGCAGATAGGCCAGATATCCGCAACCAACAGGAATTAAAAGGAAAAGCAGAGCCTGCGGGAATGAAAACCAGCGCGCTGCAATATCACTGTTAGATAAAGGTAACCAGATGCTCAGAATCGCAATCATCACTACCAAAGCGACTGCGCACCTTTTCGCCGTATCGTAATAGCGATGCTGATAAGTTGCCGGTAATTTGATCAGCAGCCAGCATGCGCCAAGCAGTGTATAGGCGGTAATAGTAACTAAACCGCAAAACAGGGTAAAAGGCGTAAACCAGTCAAACCATCCGCCGTTATACTGACGGTCAATCACCTCGATCCCCTGCAGCAGCGTGCCCAAAATCACCCCCTGGGTAAAGGTCGCAACCAGTGAGCCGATAAAAAAAGAGCTATCCCACAAAAACTGGCCACGCCGGGTGCGAAAGCGATATTCAAAGGCCACCCCGCGGAAAATAAGCCCCAGTAACATCATCATTAACGGTGCATAAAGTGCCGGCATCACCACCGCATAAGCCAGAGGGAAAACGGCGAATAATCCTCCGCCGCCCAAAACCAGCCAGGTTTCATTACCATCCCAAACCGGCGCCACACTGTTCATCATTAAATCGCGCTCTTCGGTAGAATCGCCGCCCAGAAACAAAATTCCGATCCCCAGATCAAAACCATCCAGTGCGACATAGGCAAACACGGCGATGGCGATCAGCATGTACCATATTAATGCGTAATCCATATAGCCTCCTATAAATTAGAATGGGTAGTCGATGTGAGGGTCTCTTTTCCCATCGGCTGTTCATACTTGCTCGGTGATTTACGCATCAGGCGCAGTATATAAAAGAAACCGGCCCCGAATACCGTGAAGTAAACTACTACAAATGCTGCCAGCGAGACACTGACCGCGGCGGCATCTACCGGCGAAATGGAATCAGCGGTACGCAGCAGGCCGTAAACTGTATAAGGCTGACGTCCGACTTCCGTTGTTACCCAGCCGCAGAGTATGGCGATAAAACCTGAGGGCGCCATTGCCAGGCAGAAACGGTGAAACCAGACATTATGAAACAGCGCTTTCTTATGCCGCAACCATAAACTGGCCATACCCGCAGCAAGCATCAGAAAGCCCAATGCGACCATGATCCGGAAGCTCCAGAAGACAATTGCGACCGGCGGATGCTGATCATCCGGGAATGCATCCAGCCCCTTCACCTCACCGTTTAATTCATGGGTTAATATCAGACTGCCGAGATAGGGGATGGCGATTTTGAAATCAATCTCTTTATTTTCCTGATCCGGCAGCCCGAACAGAATCAGAGGTGCGCCTTTCTGAGTTTCAAAATGTCCTTCCATGGCGGCTATTTTGGCCGGCTGATGCTCGAGGGTATTCAGGCCATGCAGATCCCCGACAAATATCTGAATCGGTGTGACAATAGCTGCCATCCACAATGCCATTGAAAACATGGTCTGCGCTAAGGGGTTTTTCTGAGAGCGCAGCAAATGGTAGGCGCCTACGCCCCCGACCACAAAGGCGGTAGTCAGAAAAGCAGCCAGTACCATATGGGTTAAGCGATGGGGGAAAGACGGGTTGAACACCACCGCCCACCAATCCTCAGGAATAAACTGTCCAACTTCGTTAATGCTGTACCCGGCGGGGGTATGCATCCAGCTGTTAACGGATAGGATCCAGAAAGCAGAAAACAGCGTGCCGATTGCCACCACTACGGTAGACATAAAATGCAGCTTTTTACCTACCCGATTCATACCGAATAACATTACGCCTAGAAAACCTGCTTCAAGGAAAAAAGCCGAAAAGACTTCATAACCCATCAAGGGACCTAATACCGGCCCGGTTTTATCGGAGAAAACACTCCAGTTGGTACCAAACTGGTAGCTCATTACAATGCCGCTCACCACGCCCATTCCGAAGCTGATCGCAAAAATCTTGATCCAATATTGATAAAGCTCAATGTATTTGTGCTGACCGGTTTTAAGGTAGAGGCCTTCCAGGACTGCCAGATAACTTGCCAGTCCTATGGTAAAAGCAGGAAAAATAATATGAAATGATACTGTAAAGGCAAATTGAAACCTTGCCAGATCAGCCGCGAGTTCATTCATTTTTGCTCCTTAATCCAGCTCGATATGGAGCTGATTAGTTAAAAAATGACGCTCCAGTGGTTTTAACCGCAGCGCTCTCCTATCAATACTGTTGTGCTATACGAAGTGAGTTAAAGTATAGATCATTCCGGTTTCTCTGATTGTTACAGACACTGATTTTTGCAGTTGGGGTCTGCTTAACAACGTGTGGTTATCAGCACTTTAGTTTTTGCAGTAACCAGAAAGTTTATTTTTTATCCACTAACATTCTGATTTAGATGGTTATTGTCATCTCATTAATCTACTTTGCGCAATATTTCACCACTTGATTAAATCTAAATGATATTCATTTGCATTAACATTTGAGTTACATTAATATCACAATCTCTTTTAAGCGTAGTGATAATCATTATCATTGGCCTTGTTGTGAGTTAGTACTGATTGTTCAGTAACTTATTAATTTTTCTTAATTTGGGAGGTAAAACTTTGGCTAGCGTAGTTACTGAATCGATTAAAATGGTCGAAGAATCTGTTCACAGCACTCCGTCAGAGGGGGCGGTTGATCCTCAGACAGACGTTGTACAAGCATTGAATAATACGCCGGTTGTCATGGACGCTATCTCTGAGCAGTCAGCTGACAGTTCATTGCTCCCGGATAATCCTATGGAACAAACAGATCAACTTTCCATGCAATCGCAGGAAATGATTAAAACTATAAATGATTACGAAACAGTCAGTGAATTTTTTGACAATGTCCTTTCCGGCACCCTTGAGCCTGTTATTCATCTTCTTCAAATCGGTGGTCCCGTGGTGTGGATACTGGGCGCTTTTTCCATTGTCGCCTTAAGCATCATTCTTATTAAGCTCTGGCAGTTTTTTTCACTGAGTGCAGAAAATACCCGTGATGTTGAATTGGCGTTGACCTACTGGCAACGGGGTGAACGGCAAAAAGCCCTGACATCTTTGCATACAGGTCGTCCGGTTTCACAATTGGTGAATAATGCGATCAGCGGCATTATTCATAAACAACCATTAACGCTATTGAAACAGGAGCTTACCCGCCAGGCAACTGAACAGGTTAATAAGATGCGTAATCTACTTCGCCCGCTTGAAGTGATTGCCAATCTCAGTCCGTTATTGGGGTTAATGGGGACCGTCCTGGGCATGATCGGTGCCTTTCAGAAAATGGAAGCGGCAGGTAACCAGGTCGATCCATCGGTACTTTCAGGCGGGATCTGGCAGGCGCTGCTGACTACCGCCGTTGGCCTCGCGGTCGCTATTCCCGTGGTGGCCGCTTATAACTGGCTGGATAGAAAAGTGGAACGTATCAGCAGCAGTATAAATAGCAGTGTTACCCGGGTATTTACGCAACAACCAGCTGAACTGCAAACCTCAGAGTTTTATGAAGAGATAAAAGATGCTGCTTGATCTCTCTTTACCAAGGCGAAAACAGGCCATTAGCCTGACACCCTTGATCGACGTTGTGTTTATCCTGTTGTTGTTTTTTATGCTTTCTTCCAGTTTTAGTCAATGGCGGCAAATCAAACTGCCTGCCAGCAGTGAGTCACAACAGGCCTCACTGGAGGTTATTACGGTCACTTTAGACAGCGACGGTGATCAATTTACACTACAGGATAAGCGCTACCGGAGCACTGATCTCAATGCCCTGAGCACGCTTATTAGCGCAAAACCGGAGGCTGTTTTTGCCATCGCGGTAGAAAAAAACGGCAAAACTCAGGTCTTAATTAATCTGCTCGATAATTTTAAAAAAGCCGGTGCGACAAACGTATCTTTTGCCGGAGTGGTGAACTGATGCTGCTACCTGAAAAAACAAACAATCAAACTCAGAGTGATGACAATCTGATCCCGCTGATCAATGTGGTTTTCCTGATGCTTATCTTTTTTATGGTGGCGGGGCAGATTCAACGCTCTGATCCACAAAAGATTAGTTTGCCCGATTCGATCAGTGAGCTGACTCTGCAAAAGCAGAAAGAAAATCGGGTTGAGTTATTGGTGACCGAGAGCGGCACGCTGTATATCGATGGGGTGCTAATCCCGATTAGCGAGCTTAAAGAGAGATTGATGGTTCATTTTGCGCAGGCTAAAGAGCCGCAACATTTTAATGTTTTGTTAAAAGTCGATGCAAACCTTGAGGTGCAAAGGCTGCAGGAGATATTAACCGGGATCAAGATGGCCGGGTTGCTGCACATCTCTCTAATCACTCAAAAAATAGAGGCATAGATAGCAGTATGGTTTCAGCTCGTCATTACAGTATTGCGCTAATCGGTGCCGTACTGATTCATCTTCTCGGGTTATTGCTGATCAGCTATTCAACCTCTTCAGGATCTGCAACAGGTAAAGGCGATCAGGGCATTGAAATTGATCTGGGCATGCTCGGCGATCTGGGCAGCGCAACGGAGACTCGACAAAGCACAGTGACACAGCCTCAAGAAGTTGAGCAGGTAGAAGAGACTGGTGAAACTGAAACAGTTGAACAGCCAGTTAATGATTCCGTTGAGGAAACTCTTGAGCGTCCGGTGATTGAGCAGGAGATAGCGCTCAAGCAGAAAGCGGAGATCCTGGTGAAAAAAATGCCGGATAAACAGACAGAGAAAATACAAGTTAAAAAAGCGCCGGCAACCTTAACTAAAACAGAAGCGGCTGCTGAAGATGCTCCTGTTAATTTACAGGCTGACAATAGTCCAACGACCCGAAAAGCCTCAACAGGCAGTGCCAATGCGCTGACTTCAGGCGGAGCGACTGGCAATAAGCGGACATATTACGCAGTGATCGCCGCCAGGCTGGCGAAGTACAAACGCTACCCTGCTTATTCCAGAAAGAAAGGTCATGAGGGCACTGTATTACTCAGTTTCACCGTGCTTAGTAGCGGCTTGGTGAAGGATATAAAGATCAAAAAAAGCTCTGGTTACAGCAGGTTAGACCGGGCCGTAAAAAAAATGCTCAAAGAGGCATCGCCATTACCACCGTTTCCGGAAGAGCAATCTCTTGCGGAAATAACTATTACCATACCAATTGTTTTCAAGTTAAATCAAACATTGATTGAAAGCACTAATTAAAAGGAACTTTTTATGTCCGAATCAACTTTTATCCATAATGCTCAGGTCAAGTCCAGTTATTGCCCGAAGTCCGCTCCGTTGGCCAGCTCTCTGGCCTTGGCCATTTCGACTGGCTTTGTCATCAACGTTAATGCGCAGGAGGTTAATCTTGACTCTTTAGTGGTAGAAGAGTCGCAAATCGCCGCCGATGATAATCCCTATGCCGAGCCGGGCGTCCCTTACAAAGCAAAAAAACTCTCTGATAGTAAACGCAGTCGTGATATTGCCGATACGCCGGCGACCATGACGGTATTAACCAAACAGAGCATCGATGATTCAGGTAAAACGGAATTAAAAGATATCCTCAGTGCTCAGCCCGGTATCACCCTGGGTACGGGGGAGGGGGGCAACTCATTTGGCGATCGTTATATTATTCGTGGTTATGAAGCGCGCAGTGATGTCTTTACCGATGGTCTTCGTGAGCCCGGCCTTATCTCCCGGGATACTTTTGCACTGGAACAGGTGGAAATCAGTAAAGGACCAAGCTCGACATTTGCTGGACGAGGTTCAACGGGTGGTGCGGTAAATAGTGTCACCAAAAAAGCCAGTTTAGAAGATGATTTTGTCAATCTATCCGTCGGTGCGGGTACAGACGATTACCAACGTTATAGCATTGATACCAATAAGGTGGTTAGTGACGACCTGGCGCTGCGTGCCAACCTGCTTTATGCTGAAAAAGATGTACCGGATCGCGAACCGGCTGGCGAAAAACGTATCGGGCTGCTGCTTTCGACAGTGTATCAGGCAAGCGATGATTTAAAGCTTACTGCAGATTATTACCATTATGAATCGGATGATACACCGGATGCGGGCACCTACTTAGTGGATGGTGAGCCCAATACAGAGCAGGGGTATCCCGGTATTGAGGACCTGGATTTTCAACGTTCTCAAGCAGATACGCTGACCATCACCATTGATAAACAGATCAATGATAATGTTCGTCTGGAAAACAAAAGCCGCTACGGTGTAACGTCCAATGAATATATTACGACTAGCAAAAGATCCAATGGAGAAGATCGTACTTTTGCCGGCTGGCAGGACAATAAATACCTGGGAAATCAGACCAACCTGATTATTGATCAGGAGCTTGCCGGACAGCGTCATACTATTATTACAGGGGTTGAGCTGGCACAGGAAAAAGTGCTTGGCGCGACGACGGGTTATGCTCAGAATTTTGCCGGTGGTTATGATATTGATTTTACCAGCAACACAGCGACCAAGCTCGATGCCGTAACGGATTACAAGCTTAATACTGTCTCGGCATACCTGATGGATACTATTACCCTTAATCAGGATTGGGAAGTGTTTGGTGGTTTACGTTATGATTATTTCCAATACGATCTGTCGATTGCTGAAACTGAAGGTCGCAACGGTACCAACCCTGCCAGCAGCTACGAATTTGAAGACGGCTTTTTAAATGGCCACCTCGGCGTGGTTTATTCTCCCTGGGAAAACGGAAATATCTATGCTAACTGGAGCACCTCATCCAATATCAATGGCGGGGAGGCTGATTCTGCGGGTAACTGCGGTTATGGCGGTATCTGTACCGATGCAGACGGTAACTACCAAGATGCCAAACCAGAACAAAGCAGGAATATCGAGTTAGGTACAAAATGGAACTTGTTCAATGAGAAACTGCTGCTCACCGCTGCGCTTTTCCAGATTACCAAAGATGATGTTATCGAAGGCGATAATGACTCCTACTCAACGGGCGGCAATATGAATACCGGTAAAAATAGGGTTGAGGGTCTGGAAGTCGGGTTGTCCGGCAACCTGACTGATAAGTTAAGCGGCCAGTTCGGTTTCGCCTGGATGGACTCAGAAACACTGGAATCTTATGATCAGGATAACGTCGGCAAACCTAAAGCTAACTTTGCTGAAAAAAGTGCTAACTTACAGTTACGCTATCAGCTATTACCGAAGTTTGCGCTTGGCGGAAACGTGACCTACTCCAGTGAAATTTATGGTGGCCAGCCGGATGCTGCTGCATCAGAGGATATTCGCCTTTCTGGTTATACGGTTTATGATCTGTTTGCCAGTTATCAGTTCAACGAACAACTTGAATTGCGCGGCAACATTCAAAATCTAACCGATAAAGACTATTACACCGCGCTGTACCGTGGCGGATCTATTGTTTATATTGGTGATGCCCGCACTGCAAATCTGACGCTTAACTATAAATTCTAAACAGTTATACCAAATCCGATAACTATCTACTCATTTATACTTGCTAAAATGAATGCTAGCTGTGTTATTGATTTTGTAATTAGAACAACTAGTTACTGCAATCAATGCCTTGCTTTCATCCATTTTTTCTACGCCTAAATAGAT
>NZ_JBFGZY010000004.1:0-54981 GCF_041586535.1 Psychromonas sp.
AATCTCAGTTAATGTTGTATTTTCATTCCGACTAAGCGCCTTTTCTACTGCTTGTATCTTAAATGATGTTGTAAATTTTCTCTTCATTTTAATTTCCTCTAACTAAAAATTAGAGGCGACAACTATCCTGACACAGGGGGCTACCTGCAACAAGTTTATACTGACGTTCATTAACTTGGTTGAGAATATCAATATAACTTTTGCCAGCTAACCACTGTTGAGCAATAAAGCCCCCTGCGCCTTCCCCCATTAACTTATCCAATATTTTATTTTGAATTACAGTCGTTACTAATGGCCATAAAATATTAAGCCATTGCGTCATTGCTAGATCTTCAGGAAACAGTCCAAAATTTTCATTAAGCCATGTTTCAATTTTATGCAATTCTTCAACACCTAACAGTGCTTTTCCAAACACAATTCTTTTTTCTGGCTCAACGGTATTTATTGATGCAGATGCAATCATAAAAACAGTTTTTAGCTTCACTTTTTCTTCATCATTTGCGAGCAAATAAGCTAAGGTATTTGAACAAAGCTCAAATATTCTATCTTCCGTAAATTCCTCTTTATCAGATGAGTTTGCCAAAAGGTAACTTTCAATGTTTTTGAAGTAACTTTTTCTATGATCCATTTGAGTTAGTAAACTGGATATATCTTGACCTGTTTCTTTTGCAGCCTGAATACTTGATTTAATATACATTTCTGAATCTTGAATAAACTTTATAGGATCAATACCAAATGGGTCATTTTCAAATGGTTTTGCCAGATTTAGTAAACTACTTGAACAATGCTCCGATTGTGCAGGATCAAGTAAGCTTTGCATTTTCCCCCACTGCCAGCGTTGAGTAGACCCCCTTTTATCGTAGAGTTCTGTATCAGTGAAAATAACGCTACCTTCGGTATGCTTACCAGACCGACCTGCTCTTCCTAATAGGTTATGGAAATCACGAGTAGAAATTCGTTTTTGCCCCTGAAAAACTCCAGAAACAATCAAATATTTAATAGGTAAGTTAACGCCTTGAGCTAAGGTTGAAGTACAAACAACACAACGGCCTAGGCTATTCTCCATTGCATACTCTACAGAAATTCTAAGCCCATTAGGTACATTAGCACTATGAGGTAATACCCCAAGCTTAATTGCCATTGTCAAAATAGAGGCTTCTCCAAGGTGCATAGAGGATAACCTAGTTATTTTAGATATTTCGTCACGTGATGAAGTGTTTAATGGAATAAACAGATCTTCAATTCGCTCTGAAGCATTTGTGATCATTTTACAAATACTGACCACTGACTTTTTAGTCCCACAAAAAACAGCGACAGGACCATATTCTGATAACTTCAATCCTAAATAAGCAGCAATACTCGACTTAACGGCTTTCTCTGGAAAATACCTTTGTTTACTTTCTCTTCCCCGCATTGGAATTTCAGCGCTTTCTAATACCCTAGGAACAAAGAATTCTTCAGTATTCGGTTGCAACGGATCAACATAATGAAGTTGCCCTCGCTGCGTGATCCAACTGCTAAAAGCGACGCTTCTTTCAGTAGCTAAGCAATCTGAACCATTAACTGATACACCTTCGCCTGCGTAAAGCCATTCACCAATAGATTCTGCATTGGAAATTACTGCCGATATTAATACATGCTGTGTTGTAGGCTGAAGTTTTTGTTTAAGTGAGGTTAGAAGTAATTCATAAGTTACCCCACGTTGACCACTGTCAAACTGATGTCCTTCATCATAAATAACTAAAGATATTTCATCAGCTAATTCAGGTTGATGCCTCAATATATAAACAAGCTTTTCTGGCGTTGAAACAATCACTGTCGGACTAGGCTCTTCTAATCCTAATAACTTTGAAAATAATTGAATATCAAAATAATCAATTTGCGGGACATCATTAAGTTGGTTGACTAATATATTTTCACCAGAAAACGCATGAGTTAACGAGTCACTAATTTCTCTACATAGCGAACGAAATGGAGCAATTATTACAGCTGCTTTTGATCGCCCAGATAAAAAAGCAGCTCGAATAATTATTTCAGCTGACTTAGTTTTACCAGCACTGGTCGGAAGCTGAACAACTGCAGAATTACCTGCAAAAACACCTTGCTCACCAAGTAATTTTTGTGCAGGCCAAAACTCTTTAATAAAGCTTTCTTTTCGTAAAGCAGGCAACCAAGCTTCAAGATTTAATTTGCTGTATTCCGGTAGCAATGTGATCGCTGAATTAGATATTTTCCGTAGTAATATAGTAGAAGTAATATCTGCAAATAGTAACTCCCGATCCGTCCCCCTTTCATGGCAAAGTTTCCTTAAAGAAGTCGCCAATCCTATCAAAAACGTCGCCGCTTCTATTTTTAGCTCATAAAAAGCTATTAAGTTATCTTTTATTGCAGCAATGACATCCGTTGTATATGCCCCTTGAACTATTAGTAGTTCATTCTTGAAGTCATTTAACAATAACCATTCAAGCAACAACTCCAAACCGGACTCAGTCAAAGGAGTCCGACTAACGGCCAATTGCAGAGATAGAACAGATGAACTTCCTGGCATATTTGCTAAATAATAAGAAGAGGCGCCCATTAAGCCTAGGTAATAATCATACTCAGATTCTAATTTTGTTTCTATTAAAGCATCAAAATACTTGGCAACATTTCGAAGCTCTTTTTGAGCATCAGAGAGCTCTTCCTCACGTTTTTCCTCCGACAACTCTATCCGACATAAATCACCTAGCATCCCAATTGTCATAAGCAAAAGCTGACTGGGTGAAGAGCTTAACCTCAGATGATGCTCTTCATTAAGGCCAAATTCATACATTTTAGCTTTTGCTCTCGTCACCGAAAGTAAATTAGAAGACAATTTTTCAAATTTCATTTGCAGCCCTCTCGTATAACGCATTTGCTAGTGTCATCAATTCTTCACCATAAAATGCAATTAATTCAAGGTCTGCTGAATAAGGATGATGAGCAGAATCAGCTTCAGCTAAAGTTTCAATATCAAATGCAGAGTTAGAGCAAACAGCAGCAGCACCAAACTTGGTTTTATAAGGTTGATTTGCCGAATCTTGAAAGCGATTGATTAACCCTATATTACCAAATTCATTCCGGTCAAGCATACGTTGTTTGATGCCGTTTAAAGACTCGGCTATTCTCAAAGGATCTTTAGCGGAGTGGACTATTGCTTCCTGCAACATTGGCTTAGGTTTTGCAGTAAACTTTGCTTTAACTTCATATACTAACAACTCATCGTTTGCGGGATTATCAATATCAGTTTTAAAGGCTAAAACATCAGAACCTTTGGTAGACTCATTTGGTACACCTTTCCTGTCATAGCGTGTACGGGGGACTGTGTAGCCTTGAAGATAAGTAAGATAATCAACAACTAAAATTTCTGCAAAATCGCCAGCCCTTATACTTGGTCCTGGTGCTTTAGTTTGACTTGGAAATTTCATGGTGAACAAGTAGTCAGATCGACTTTGCCCAGGAGCTTTCATAATATCAATTTGCCTATCATCGCAATAATGATTTCTATAGTGTTTTGCCCACTTCCTCATGATTTCCTGATCATTAACATCATGGTCAAAACGATATACTTTTGCTTTTTTCCCACAAGTCGTATTAATCACCTGACCAGTGTCAATTAACCAATTAAGATGTTCACTGGTCCAAGGCATACAAACTTCCTTAATAATGCTCTTCTATATAACCATACGCCTTAGCGAACAACTCTTTGTCTTTTCCTAAACCAAATTGGGCCAGTGTCAGCAAAAGTGCCTTCTGAATCTCTCTGGGGCCACTATTAGAAGCTTGCCAGCCTTTAAAACGCTTAGCTTTTACAATCTTATCTATCTGTTCAACCACATCGCCAATTACTTTAGGAGTGCTTTCAGGGCGAGTTTCAAGAAATAACTCTGTAAGAGCTTGCTTATTATCTTCCTGAGTAACAGGAGAATCGCCTGTTTCACGCTCGGCTTGTACGGTGTCTTTTGCTGCATCCAGCAAGCCCTTCAACCAATCGATAGCCTTAATTACACCAGCTTCATAGGCATCACGTAATTTCTCTAATCGCTCGCCTAATTCGACGAAAGTAGGGTTACCATTACCACGTAGACGCCCCATTAGATCGATCTCCAATTGGCCTGCGCGTTTCTGTTGCTCTTTTTCGGTCAGCGTGAATATGGCATGCTCATCCATAATGAGTTCATCGATGTCATCACGAATACGGTTGATATCCGTGTGTTCGTGGATCATTTTGATGGTTTCAGGACCTAATGCAGCCCATATTAACGAGCCTGTCTGGCCTACTGGGCGAACGGACTCATAGATTTCCGCCAGCCATTTATAATCTTTGCGATAAGGTGTTAGGAATATATCTGGATTAATTGCGGTCCACAGCTTAGAGAGAACACCAAAAGCAGCAGCAAATTCATCACGCTTTGCATTGGTAGGTAAACAAGCTTGAGCGGCAATTATGCCCTCAAAACCTTCGAGGGTTCTATCTACTTTTGGGAAGAAACTTAAACACTTATTCAGTTGTGTAGGTAGTAACTCTTTAAATGCCTCGATACCTTCAACCACTCCATCAATCTCTTCAGGATCATAAGCTAGAGCAGTACGCAGGTTTTCAAATACACCGAGGTAGTCAATAATAAGGCCCATTTGCTTACTGACATTATTTGTTTCGTACAAACGGTTGGTTCTGCACATAGCCTGAAGCAGAGTATGATCGCGTAGTGGCTTATCAAGATACATGCAGTAACAAATTGGCGCGTCAAAACCGGTAAGTAGCTTCGCAGTAACAATCAGTAATTGAAGTGGTTGCTCAGGGTCTTTATAGTCTTCGATTAAGTCTTTCTGCTTGTGTTCACAACCATCCAATTGTTGCCAACGCTCAAAATCATCTTCTTTAATAGGAAGCTCTAGATCTTGCTTCCACTTACGCCAATCCTTATTTACCTTACCCTTTTTACTTGCGTCTTCATCTTTGAGTGGTGCCTGGTCTACGTTCATTACCACTTCAACGGCATCAAACCCGAGCTTCTCGCCAAGCAAGTAATACATCTGAACACAAGCATCTCGGTCATAAACGACAACCATGCCTTTCATCTGTTTGGGCTTAACATGGCTAACAAAGTGAGTAGAAATATCCTCACTCACCGCAGTCATACGTTTCGGTGCCTTCAACATAATCGCTAGTCGGCCTGCACGTTTAGACAATGCAATTTTCTCTTCATCATCTAAGTCATTGTCTTTCACCATTTGCTCAAAGGCTTCATCAATAGCAGCACGGTCTACTCGCAGCTCAGCCAAGCGAGGTTCAAACTTCACTGCATTGGTCGCTTTATCTCGAATAGATTGCTTATAGCTATAACGGTTCATGTAACGACCTTCATCCTCCTCAGCACCGAAGAGTTTAAAGGTATTGCGATCAATACCTGATATAGGTGTACCTGTTAAACCGTAGAAGTGTGCATTCGGTAGTGCCCAACGCATTTTATCACCTAATGAACCTTCTTGAGTTCGGTGCGCTTCATCCACCAGCACGATAATGTTATCGCGGTTATTCAAACCGTCTTCATTGCTTTCATCAATTTCGACGTCTTTAAACTTAAAGACAGTGGTAATTAAAATGCCACGACTGTCTTGTTCAATATGTGCACCAAGCTTCTTACAGCTTTTCACTTTGATGAGGTTTTTAACGTCTGCCCCACCAAAGGTTTCGTTAATTTGGCTATCGAGGTCACGTCGGTCAACCACGATCAATACAGTTGGATTTTTAAGTTGATTATCTGTTCGAAGCATACGCGCAGCATAAAGCATCAATAGAGACTTACCTGAGCCCTGAAAGTGCCAGATAAGTCCTTTTTTCGGATAGCCGTTTTTAACTCGCTCGACAATTTGTTTTGCAGCTTCAAATTGTGGATAACGCGGTAATATTTTAATGCGCTTAGGCGGCGTTTTTTTACCCATCTTAACAGTCGAAAATAGAGCAAAAGATTCAAGTAGTTGCAATAAGGTTTGTGGGGTTAACAAACCTTCTGCGCTATCAAGCACAGTGACTAAACTTGCAGGAATTTCATCTCGCTGCTCAGTTTTATGCCATGGGCCCCAATCTTTCACACGGGCATTAATGGCGCCATAAGCAAACGTTTTACCTTCTGAAGCGAAGCATAAAAGGTTAGGTACGAAGAAAGGCTCAACGTTTTTCCAATAGTGTTTAGTGCTGCCCATAAAATCAGCTGCGCCATCTTGCCAGGTAACGCTTGGCCTAGTTGCTGATTTTACTTCTCCTACCACTAGCGGGATGCCATTCACGTAGAGTACGATATCGAAGAACACTTCTGTCGCTGCGATAAAGTGTACTTGCTGAGACACAACAAAATGGTTATTTTCAATTTTATTGAAATCAATCAGGTTGATAGTGATGTGATCACCATTTTCACCAAACGGCAAACTTTTTTCTGCCATTAACCATTCATGAAAGTTCTCGTTCGCTTTCACTAAGCCTGTATGTTTGGCTTCTTGCATTAAGCCGCGAATTTTATAGATAACCTCATCGGCATAATCGGGATTTTTGCCAATATCTGGGTTTAACAAACAAAGCGCGTCTTTAAGCCAGGTGTCAACGAAGATATCGTGTGCTTGTTTGGGCAAGCTTTCACCATGGCAGTAATTCCACTTAACTCCGCTTAAGCCTTTTAAACGGTCAATAATTCCATTTTCTGTGACGGTTTGTTCGTTAAACATATTCACCTACTCAAAAATATTCTTTTTCAATACATTGCTGTAATCGTTTTTCGCCTACATCATTAACAATCTGATTTTTAAAACAGAATAGAGCATTTATCTTCTCAATCAACTCTTGAATTTCTATGCTGGGTAACAAAAAAGTTAGTTTTTTCTGAGTGGTGATTGGCACCTGATTTCGTGTACTTTGCTTCATTAAACGTGTTAATTGATTTTGAAAGTATGAAGACCTCATAAAAGCTGCAAGATATGTAGCCGATAGTTTTCCAGGATTCACTCGATAATAAGTAGTAGATGTACTACCTATCACGGTCCCAAGATTTTTATCTAAAACTGCGACACGTCCAACGGTAGCATTATGGGTCAATATTACGTCACCCCCACATGCTGGCTTGATTCGTAATTTGCTAGCTCTTTCTTCACTTAATCGGGGGCAATCATCAATATACACATTTCCCATGTCATCAATATTTTGAGCTGAAAGGTACGGTAGACCACTATCTATAAATTCATTTTTCTTTGGATACTGCGAACCATGATTACCATCCTGCAAAAGTGTCAGATAGCCATTGTTTAATAATTCCTGCCCAGTCATCTCCAATACTTGATTCGTACTATTAGTCAACACATCTTTTATCACTGCATCTTCCAAAGCAACTAAAGAATGATATCAGCTCTAAATTCAAAGGCACACTCAGCTAGGTCTTTAAACTTCGTTCGAGGAGAAAGAGAACCACTAGATGTTTTTACAGCCCATTCCCACAAAACATCAGTTTGAATAATATAAGGTAGGTCTTCTTGTTTTAAAGCGCCTTCAATCGCCTCTAGAACTATGATATCTCCAGAACAAATCCCATCAAAATCTGCTATTCCCGCTTTTTTTAAATAAGGTCGGCGCTTACCAAATAGGATCTGGCCTTTTTTAAATACACGAGTAAAGCTTGGATTATCTTCTTCAATCATTCCCCAGCGCTGAATCTTCAGAGAACCTGAATCTAAGTGTTCTAAACCAATGTATCGCTCGTAGCCATCACCAATAGGATCTTTTGTTGTCAGCTTTACTTCTTTACAAATATCGCCAAATTTTACTGTCTTTTTATCAGTCATTGCTTTTCACCTCGTAGCCTAACTGTGCGAGGTTCTTAAATAGCTGGTTAGTTTGTGTATTTAATTGCACTCGGCTCACATTCCATCCTTCGATAGCATGTTCAATATCATGCACTTCATCATTATTTTTAGCTTTCACATAAAGTGGAATAGAGAGGTTAAATTGGTTTTCTCCAATATCATCTAAATCCACCAGCGCTGCAATATCGCTTTGCTTGTCTGGGTTAAAGTAAGCTTCACTCAATACATCTAAGTCATCCTCTGATAAACGACTATGAGCTCGCTCACGAGTAACATTCTCAACACCATTGATAAACAGAATCTTATTTTTACGCTCAGCGGGCTTATTACAGTTGAGCACCACCACGCATGACTCCATTGGCGAGTTATAGAATAGATTTGGACCAAGACCAATGACCGCTTCAATAATGTCTGATTCAATCACTTGCTCACGAATAGCTTGCTCAGAATCACGGAACAACACGCCATGAGGCCAAAGCATCGCTGCACGGCCAGTATCGGACTTTAAGCTTTTAATAATGTGCGTGTAAAAACCATAATCAGCACAACCTTGTGGTGGAACGCCGTACATGTTGCGGCCGTAAGGATCGGCTGCAAACTTTTCACGGTTCCATTTTTTAATCGAATACGGTGGGTTAGCGAAAATCACATCGAACTGTTTAAGCTGATCGTTTTCAATAAATTTAGGATCGCCTAACGTATCCCCACGCATGACATCGAACTCTTCAATATCGTGTAAAAACATGTTCATACGAGCAATCGCAGAGGTTAACAGGTTTACTTCTTGACCATGCAGATGAACCGATCTCCACTCTTTACCTTCAGAGCGTAGGTCCATCACGGCATTAAGTAACATACCTCCTGTGCCACAGGTTGGATCATAGGCCGTTTCACCTGGCTTTAGCTGCATAATGCGCGTCATCAAATGTACAACGGTTCGGTTGGTATAGAACTCAGCTGCCGTATGACCAGAGTCGTCTGCAAACTTCTTGATCAGATATTCGTAAGCTTCACCTAAGTCATCTTGAGCAACCGACTTAATGCCTAAAGGTATTTTGCTGAAATGCTGGATAAGATCAGAGAGTAAGTGGTCTGGTAGACGCTCTTTGTTTGTCCATTGTGCATCACCAAACACACCGTGCAGACGAACATTTTTTGCTTCAATCAAACGCAATGCATTTTGAATCGCTTCACCAATGTCTTTACTGGTGTTACGAACTTTCTCCCAGCTTGCTTCTTCCGGAATATCAAAACGGTGGAACATAGACATGACAGCGTATTCGGCATCACCTTCATGTACTTCTAATGCTTCGTTAAATTCTTCTAGGTAAACATCCGATAGACGCTTAAAGAACAACAATGGGAATATGTACTGTTTGTAGTCTGAGGCATCAATCTGTCCACGCAGGAACTCTGCGGCTCCCCAAAGCAGATCTTCTAGTTTTTTATTGCTCATTAATCATCCAGCCAAGTTACAAGTTCAACTTCAGCACTCAAAGAATATGCCAATAGTTCAGCAACGTATTTATATGCGGCTTGCATGTAAATAAAGTTATTTTCTGGTCCTAAATCATTAAATGTGACGCGCCATTTCCCATTTGATAATTTAGCAAATGCAGCCATTGTAAACTCACTATGATCTGCCTTTATATCTCCAAAGAACGGCTCAACACCATCCAATTTAACATTCGAGACTAAAAGGTAGTTCCCTCCCCATAGATCCGTGATATCTGGAAACTTCTTAAGGTGCAGAGCCATTGAACGGACGTATCCAGCCAGGGCCCTGTCGCGGATCATTGACATCGCATTAACAAGTAAACAGTACGGTCCATAATCGTAGTAACAACCCAAATCCTCACCATATTCTTTAAGATCCCTAAATTCAACATTCATTACTTCCGAAATATTGTTTTCGATGTACTCCAGCGTCTCAATAAACAAGGGTTTCATCTTCAAATAATCGCTATAAGGACTCTTTATTTTGCTGTATAACTTTAGAAGCGTATTCAAAGGATTTACATCATTTAATAGGTAGCCACCAGACTTGATACAGTTTAGAAAGTACTCAGCGCATTCGACATCAGATAAGATGAACTTCTCTGTATCTTGATAGAAACGACCAAAATAAAATAACTCTGCTTTATTTTTAGTAAAACGGTAATTTGATAACCCCTTCTGAATGACGTTTTCAATCCCTCGGCTGATATAATCACTCATAATTCAAATCCCTCTTTAATTAACAAAGCTTCAAGCTCTTGTTCAGCCACTTCTAAAGAGGCTAATTTTTGTTGGAAATCTTTCAATGCTTTTTCAACGGTTATAGCCTCTTCTTCAAAAGGCTTTTGTACATAACGAGCGATATTCAAGTTAAAATCATTCTCTTCAATCTCACCATGTGAAACCCAACGAGCCACACCTTCAATATCATGCGCTTTTGGGCCTTTTGTGCGCATCTGCCGATAGATATCATAGATGTCGTCTGCTTGTGTTTCTGACAAGGTATTCTGCGCACGACCTTTGGTGAAAATTTGTTCCGCATTGACAATCAACACATGGTCTTTGTGTGCTTCAGGTCTTGCTTTACGCAGCACGAGAATACAAGCAGGAATACCAGTGCCATAGAACAGATTAGAAGCCACACCTATTACCGCCACGATGCGGTTTTCTTTTAATAGCTTGGTTCTTATTTTACCCTCTGCGCCACCACGGAAAAGTACGCCATGTGGAAGCACTACCGCCATGCGCCCTTCACCATTCAATGAAGCAAACATGTGCTGAATCCAAGCAAAATCACCATTTTTTTGGGGTGCCAAACCAAAGTTTGCACGACCGTATGGATCACTCGCCCAATAGTCGTATCCCCACTCTTTTAAGCTAAATGGCGGATTGGCTATTACACAATCAAAATTTTCTAGCTGATCATTTTTAAGGAATTTAGGATCGCGAAGCGTATCACCACGAACAATTTCAAAGTCCTCTTGCCCGTGAAGGAACAAGTTCATTCGAGCGATGGCTTCGGTAGTTAGGTTCTTCTCTTGACCTTTGATCTTTAGAAGACGCGGATCACCACCATTTTCTTTAACATGGTGGATAGTTTCAAGCAACATACCGCCTGTACCACACGCCGGATCATAAACACTTTCATTGGCTTGTGGGTCTAGAATGTTAACCATGAGGCGAACGATGGTCCGCGGGGTGTAGAATTCACCCGCTTTCTTATTCGCTTTATCAGCAAAACGTTTAATAAGGTATTCGTAAGCACGACCCATATCATCATCACGCACACTCGATACACCAAGGTTTACCTGGTTAAAGTGGTTTAGCAGTGTAGACAACAGCTCGTCTGAAAGACGCTCTTTGTTGGTCCAGCTAGCGTCACCAAAAATGCCATGCAGTTGTGGGTTTTCTAGCTCCACACCTCGAAATGAATCTTTTAAGGCTTGGCCGATATCTTTGGTTTCTGCAAAGACATCTTTCCAGTGACAGTTGAGTGGAATTTGGATGCGGTGGAACATGTCACCTTTCGCAAGTTCTTCATCATTAACCAGCTGCATAGCGCCAGCAAACTCTTCATCGTATACATCACAGATACGCTTAAAGAATAAGATTGGGAAGATATAGGTTTTGTAATCTGACGCATCGATTGGACCCGTAATAATGTGGGCGGCGTGCCAAAGGTGCGCTTCTAAGTCTTTGAGGTTTATTAGTGTCATTAAACGTATTTACTCGAATTAAATAGTTATTTTTATATTGCTGTCATTATGCCTTATAAGAACTGTAACTTATCAATAAATATCAAAATTTACAGAATGTATCGCGAAAAGGTCAATTTGCACAAACAATATTCAATTCCATATTATTACAAACATATATCACCTCTTTGAATTCAATCACAGAGGAGCCGAATTATGGCTGAAGTACAAGCAGTAAAAGACCTAGATAAGGTTAAATTGATTAGCCACCTATTAGAGCGCCGTTATAGCAAGCAGATGGCTGACATATGGAATATTGGCTTAAACCTGGCATTACGGATATCTGATTTACTCTCAATTAAGTTTGATGACATTCATGGTGACAGATTGTTAATTAAGGAATCCAAAACCGGTAAGCTGGCTAACATTCAGTTAAATCAAAAAGCGTTAACGACCATTAAACAGATTCAAGCTGAGCACCCGAGCCATGTTTACCTGTTTCAATCCTACCGTAATCAACAAGCCCTTCATAAGGGCCCTAAACCACTAACACGACGCGCAGTATCTGAAGCCTTTGCGATGATTGGTCAAGAGGTCAATGTGTCGTTAGGCACTCACTCAATGCGTAAGACGCGTGGTTATCATCTGTATCAAAACACCAAAGATATTGCCCGAGTAATGAAGATGCTTCGCCATAGCAGCGAAGGCGTAACGCTTCGTTATATAGGCATTACACAGGATGATGTAGATAAGGATTTTGTTGATTTAGAGATTTAGCCACCAGCACAATATTCCTTTAGCCATTTCCACCTCCCCACTTACCGCCTATGCCTTTGCATGGGCTTTTTTATGCCTAAAGAAAAGGAAATTACTATGTCGTTTTTAAACAGCGTTACCACAACCAAAGAGATTGAAGTTGAACTAGACCTAATTGAACTTGCCTATGACCATATTGACTCTATTGATGATTTGAAGAGCCTCCTTGAAGGTATTTCATCTCCCCCTTTGGAAGCCTATCTCGATGAGATACGAAGTGAAGCCAAGAATGAGGTATTCAATAAAATTGATTGTGCCGAATCATTACATGAGTTCATCGAAAATATTGATGAGTCAATTGCAAATGAATACAAGCAGCAACTGATTGATGATGGCGCTCACAAGCAAACTGCTGATTTGATAGACCAAGCTTGCTCTGCAACCGAGGATGAACTGCATGACTTGCTTATTTGTATCTTAAATCAGAATCCTCGCAGTTTGCACCGTTTTATGGTGAGTAAACAAGCTGAGGTAAAATTAGCAATGATTGAAAGTGCGCAAGCTTTGGTGGCAGACTTAAATGACTATTTCTAAGGTTCGCTTTTCTGGCGGACCTGCCTAATAACAAGAGGGACACTCCCTCTTTTTTTTGCCGATCTGGATATTTAGACAATATTGATCTGATCAGTTAATTGTACTGATAGATTGTAGAATATGAGTACTGCTTATTAGTTTAATAATGAGAGTCATAGGACTCTCTGTTAGTTTGATTAAATTAAAAATAAAAGAAAAAAAAAGAAAATAAATGAAGTCGCACTGTAGTGCTCCTCTATCTATAAGACAAAAACCCACTAGTATTTGCTACCTCTGTTTACCCCTCGACTCGAGTAGAACTGTTGATTTCTCAACAGCTCTACTCAAGGCTTTCTAACAATTATCACTAATCATTAGTTCTCATATAATAGGGTTAAATTAAGAATATTTTTTCTTGCTCAACATCACCAGCTAGATTTAACCCACTGATAACGAAAGAAGTAAGCTTTCATGGGCTTGTTTATGCCCATAACTGCACAGCAGCAAAAAAGGCAAATGGATATGCCACATTGAAGCTGTGTTACAACGATTCAATAAATTGGGTTTGAATCTAATTGAATAAACATTGCGGCCAACAATTTAGATCACAATAAGGCTGAAGCAGTCACCATTACAGTGAACTGCTTCAGCCAATAGAAGCTTGTTACGCTCCTTTTAAATTATCCTTTTCCACTTTACGCATGCTCGGTTCAATCCCAGGGCCCATCACGGTCACCATACTCGGAAATGGTGCGGCATCCTGCTCTTGGCCGTTTTGAAGAAACTTAAGGCGGCCCTTAATAAACCTCACTTCACCACCCGTTAAGCTATCATGAAAGGCTCGTGTATCCGTTCTGGCAGGCAATACCATCACTACCGTAGCGCCTTTTATAGATTCCTCCATGGCTTTCTCCGCAAATTGCCTTGTCTTCGAATATGGAGGATTACAGTAGACCGTCTGCCCACTCCAATCTTGACTAAGCGCATCATCCTCAGCGGTAAAGTAATAATCACATAACGCGGTCTCTGGTTCGGCTGCGGCGTCTAATGTAAAACCAAACTCTTCATTGAGCTGCTCAAATACCGCTGCTGGTGTTTGCCATCTGTCTTGTTGTTTTTCGCCTGTTCTGGCGCTTGAAAAATGAAGTTTTTTGTTCATGGGAATGATTTCCTTAAAATATGTGTAATGATAGTGGACTAAACTTACCGAATAATTTATTCGTTAAGCCGATATTGATTAGGCGGTTAAGATTGTTCTATTAACTCCTTCTTGTCCTGATTCTGTTGTTTGCTGAATTTGACACCGAACGCAGTACTTAAGTCTTCTACTGGGTATCTGGGCAGCTTGGCTAATGTGCTTAAAAAGTAAAAACACCGATGAGTCTCGTATTGGTAATTACTTTGCTCTGCCTTCAGGGGGATTAAGCTATCGGGTGGAAATATGCAAAGCGTATGTATTTGTGACTCGTGAACCAATAATGCGTTAGCCCAAGTGATTTTTACCCTCTGTTTAAAATGCTCTCTGACTTGCTCCAGCGAGGCTTTAGCTCGATAAGAGACTGCACTAAAGATGAAAGCCACACGATATCCAAGCAAACCTTTTGCCGTAACATCCTTCGCCCAGATCATATTAACGTCTTCGTTTACTGGCTTTGTATTACCCTTGCTCTTTAGCTCTCCTTCAGTAATTGCTTTTTCCGGAAATTGATTGGCTAAACTGTAAAACAATGTATTCAGAAGTGCCTCAGCATCTCCATTAAACGTTTTAGGAAATCCTAAGCGAAATCGAAATACGTAACAGTCAGGGAATCGTTGTAATGATTGCTCAAAGATGTTGGCCAGTTCATCCAGAAAAGTAAGGGACAACTCTCCCATATCAATATTCACTTGGTATTCCCCAAAATAACCCAATGTTAATTTATCAACTTCAGAATGCTCTTTGTTGCTCATCGTTGGTTCCTCGCACTAATCTTTTTTTGAATCCATTCTTGAATGTCGCTTTGTTGCCAAGCAATGGTCCTGGCACCTAATGAAATACTTTTAGGAAATTCTCCCTCCTCCATAAATTTATAGATGCTGGAGCGACCCAGTCCGGTTGTATGAATTACTTCTTGTAGCTTAATTAATCTCATGTTGAGTTCCTCTTGTTGTTTTTACTCAATAGAAGAGGTGGTTATGTATTTTTTATCCGAAGAAGTCCTGTGGGTTACAACCTAGCTGTAAATAAAACAAAAAAGCACCACAACACGTTACGTGTCACGGTGCCCTTATTACCAGTCAATTAACCCGTTCCGTTTGATAGGGGTAGCGCTCCTCTTATTTTTGCCCCCGCGAATGCTCGCTCTCTGGTGGTAAAGTAGAAGGACTCACCCACTCGAATGGCTGGCGCAAGATCTCAGGTTTAAAGCCATATCGCACTCGAAACAAAGGTGTACTGGAGCCTTTAGTTTGCACCTGGGCCAATCGACTAATAATCTGAAAATTACTTTGACACTTTTCGTCGCCATCCCCCCTTCCAGGTAAATAAGATAACCCACCTTCGTCGGAAGGGTAGTTAACGCTTCCCCTTACTCCTTTACCATGAGATTTCTCGGTTGATGCCATACAGCTATTTAACAAATGCTCAAACTCCCTATCAAAAAAGCAGTTGTGGTCTTCGGAAGATCGAGCGTACTCAAAAGCGTCCGCCTTGATAAAGAGGTAACCTCGGTGAACACAAAAGCCATTTGCAGTGCCAGTAGTCCAAGCCAGCCCTATCGAACTATCTCCCTCTGGCATATGCTCGGCTATTTCATACTGTATCTTACAAAACAAGCCATTAACTACCGCTTCATTACACACGCCCTTGCCTCCAGGAATAATGAGTTCGATTGGTATCATGTAAAAACCTTTTTTGTCGTTCACCCATTTACAATACATTTCATAAAGCTGCGTTAATGAACGCAAAACAAAAGGGATTCCATTGTTACAAACCGTAAGCCCTTTAAATTCATCTTCTTTATACAATTCCCATGGTTTACCTGAATGCCAACATTCTAATGTCATCATGCATCCCCCTTTCCATAACCTGACAACACATTATCGTCCCGACGCGCAACGACCACCTCCATCCAATTCAGCACCTCACTTTCAACCCAAGCGACTGCCCGATCACCAAGCGAAACGCTGGCGGGAAATCTATCTTCTCCAATGTACTTGTAAATGCTTGAACGGCTCAGCCCGGTTGTGCTCATTACTTCTTTTAGTCTAATTAATCTCATGTGAGTTCCTCTTGTTGTTTTTACTCAATAGAAGAGGGGGTTATGTATTTTTTATCCGTGGACGTTCACAGAGTACCAATCCAGCCATGGGCAACGCTGGATTTCAGGCGATTCCATTTTATTTCAAACACATATTACTCAAGGGCATACACCATTAAGTTAATTAAAAAGGAGTAAACTTATGCCAAGTAAACCATTAACCACCTATGTCACCCACCAGCCAATGACAGCAGTTCAGGTATTAGAGAAAGCGGCGGAAATAGTCGCAGAGCGTTATTTTCATGGCGATGTCTTCTGCAGTGCCAAGGCAACGAAAGACTTCCTTACATTTAAAATGGGAGGATATGAACGGGAGGTCTTTGCTGTCATGCTGCTCGATAGTCAGCACAGCATGATTGAGTTTCGTGAGCTGTTTTTTGGATCGATTGACGCTGCGAGCGTTTACCCTAGAGAGGTGGTAAAGGTAGGGTTAGAAGTTAATGCAGCAGCGATTATTCTTGCTCACAACCACCCTTCCGGAGTACCAGAGCCATCACAGTCCGATAAACGCATTACATCGCAATTAAAGGATGCATTGGCATTAGTAGATATACGAGTGTTAGATCATATTGTGGTCGGTGAAACATGTGTGTCATTTGCAGAGCGAGGATTAATCTAAATGGATATTAAAATTGACCAAAACTTATTGGATATATCAGATGAATTATTTGCAGAATTAAAACGTGTGATGATAGAAAACGTACCAAGTGACACTGTCACGCAGTTCACTTTTAATTATCGGGATAGCTCATACAACACCGAAGCCGGTGGATATCATCCGGTGGAAATTGCCATACAAAAGGAGCATAGCAGTAACCGTTGGCAGCTAATCTATATCACAGACTTTGCTTACCAAGGGTATCCCTATGCTGAGCTAGTGAAAGAACTGGACTTTGATTTCACCACAGAACTGTTCTGCTCCTGCTTTTCACGGCCAGAAGCAATTAGTCACCCAGACGTAAAGGAGATGTATCAGCTGTGGGAAAGCAATTTTCTAAATTACCTGGAATTAGGTGCTTATGACCAAATAACAATATCGGCATATTGATGTAAATCTCAACAACCCATAATGGTGTTTTGGCTAGTTGATAAACCTTGCGTGGCAAGGGAGTAGCAAAAAGAGCTTGGTTGAAGTTCTTTTTTTGTCGATTTGTAGCAAAAAAGGAAGCGGGGTATAGCTGAGATCCAAGTCTATTTCGCTCATTACGCACATGTTGTTGCAGCAGTATATCAAGTATTCAAAGATACTAAGGGGCCAGCACATCACTGTTAACATTTACGTAGTTCAATCACAATCAATAACTATCCGTATCCACTATTTCTGAAAGATATATTATTATATAAAAACCGCTTTAAAGCCGAATTAGCTTAATGATGGGCCAATGCCTATCAATAACTATTAAGTACTGGCTCTTTATTTTTTATCGAGCTAGTACCAAAAAATCGATGACGTTCCCCCGTACCATATGGCTTGGTTGCAACTTTAGCAAAATAGCTTATACGAGATAGCAGAGCGAAAATGTCTGGGATTGTTGTGTCTGAGTCTAGATCTAGCTTGTGGGTAGGTTTCGATATGTGAACTAACCCTTTGGCTGCGCTTTCTGGTACACCCAGCGCACTTGTCCAAGCAGAAAACAATCGAGAGTACAAATTTTCATCGATGCTAGCAACTCTACCGAAGCAGTTATATACATCGTGATTTAAGAAAATTACCACATGATAGTGCCATCCCATGCTTCTACTTTGCTCTTTTACCCAGACATAATTCAATTCACTATGAATTCGCCTGTTTCTTTTTTTGCTTTTAGATGCCAAGTCAAATTTTAATTTGACACGCAAAGAATCAAAGAACTTGGAAATGATTTCGCAATCACCTTGGTACATTGCCGGGAATTTTAGTTCAAATCTCAGAGCAATTAATCGTTTGTGATGGTGTAAGGCTTGGTTTACTACTTGCTCGTTTCTAATCAAAATATTTTCGATCAACTCTCCTTTTTCTGATTGAACTAAATAGCCGTTATACATTGGGGTATTGATAGTGTTCATGTTACTTCTCCTCGGGTTAGTCTATATCCTTAGAGAAACATGTAATTTTTATTCTTGATGATTCTTAATATAATTCATTAAGTTGTATTGTTAACAGGGTATATAACTATAACCGACAATTGCTAACGGCAAGATAACCTGATAACAGCATACAATCGAAAATAGGTTTCGCTTTATAGCAGGGATATTGCCAACTGAATCACTCTGGAGTTATTCACCTGTCAAAAAACCAAAGGTTACGTTTTGATTTTTCGATCCCTTCTGACTATCCCATACACTTTAAATTATTCCGGCGAATACGAATCTAGCAATAGATTATTTAACGATAAAAAAACAATCTAATTTAAAACACACCAAAAACCCATGGCATACCCATATAAAACATATAGTTGTGTAATATTTTTTTGTGATTTAAGAATGGTAAAGTCTTAAATAAATAACGATAAATATGTCACAAAAATCACTTTAAATATTAGTTAAAATACTACGCAGTAAACTTGACAATTAGTGAGTACAGAATGAGAACTATCACCGAATACATACAAACTAAAAACCTCAGAGAATGTCGCTTCTATTGGGCATATATGAAAAGAGAAAATATAAACCTCCCAGTTGAGCCCGTAACTGCAAGTGAATATTGCATTAAAATTAATGCATTAATAAATACCTTTCAGGGTTCACTAGAACAGCTCGAAAGCAACATAAAAACAATGAAACAAGCCGCAACTGACTCACTGCTTACTAATTCGGAACTTGAATGGATAGACAAGGGAAAAGAGAGGCTATGCTACTGGATTTGGTGTTATTGCCGATTAGCTGATATAAAGAAAACGATTGGTTGGGATGGCCTTATTGATATTAACTTAGATCCAAATCAGAATTTAGAAAACAACATCTATGAGAGTTTACGACTAGACAAAACACCGTTAACAGCAAAAGAACGTTATGATTTAATAGTTAAGTTTATTGATATAAGAAACGCTGATTTAAATAAAAAGAGAGTATTATTAAATTTTTGGAAAGAAAACTGGGGATACGTCTATACCACTGAAACGTTTCTCTGGTTAGATAACAAAGATCCACAACAATGTGAATGGGCATATAGTTATTTAGCAAATAGTAAGGAATATCAAATTCCTATATGGTTCATTCCAACACCCACAACCTCGCAACAGATGTACGATGCTACTATTGCAGCATTTGATATATGGCCCGCTCACACTGATACAAAAAAAATGTTTATTGTGAAGATGAAAAAGGCATGGAGCCAAAAAAAACATCGTGACAGCCAAGAAGGCAAAAAAGCTTATAACGTAGTAATGAGTACTGACATTAAAAAAAAGCTAGATGCGCTTGCTTACAACAACGGGATGAAAAAAAATGAATTTATTGAATGGCTGATTAATCAGGAAGCAGAGCTCAAAGTTTACTCCGATAGTAAAAAATAAAACAAGTTCATCATACATTTTTTAATTCAGTAATGGTTGCAGATACGAACATAGCTGGTCGATTTATTTGACGTAATACCATAAGTAATACTGAATGAAAGTCGAACTGAAAATTGTGGTTAATCTTTTTTTTATAAGATATTTTATTTGGCGGTCCGAATCCACCTATTGCCCATAGTGACACTGGTATCATTTGGTTGATTAATGAGATTATGAGCTTACGTATGAGAGAAGGTTGGACAAAGTAGCAAATATCCCTATATAGAAAAGGTACACACACAAACCCTTTGCGGATCAAATTTATAGAAATAAACTTAGAAAAATAAATGCGTATTGATGACAAAAAGCCTATGACCTTTTCTGACGTACCAACACCTGTACCACAATAAATTAAAGTAAATATTAATGACTTAAAAATCAACAGATTGAGAGCGCAGTTCAGGTTAGGGAGGGCCACCATACAAGATAAGGGCTTTTGATTAATGCAATCAGAAGCCCTTTTTCTTTGCCTGTCTATTTCCTGTCTGAATCAGAGCTTCAACTTACCTCGTTTGTATCTAATCATCCGAAAAATAACAGTAAGATCCCGCCGAAGTCATTTTCAATCAGTGCATTTTTATCTCAATTCAGTATTAATATGTACCTCTAAATCAGCACCGTTATATTTAAGCTGAAACGTAATGATCAAATTATACTAATTCCGATAATTAAGTTTCCAGTCTTGTCCATTCCCGAAAGCAAAGTGAAATCACTCTGCTTGTATCTTCACAAAAACTATTCCAAGCACTGCACACCGCGTTAACAATATCCTCATAGTTTGCAAAACACCTATTCGCTAATTTGTATTGACGAAGCCATTGCCATACTTGTTCTATCGGATTCAATTCTGGAGAGTAAGTTGGGATATGTATAATCGTTAACTTAATAAATTCATTCGCTAAATATGCTTGGTGCCAACTTGCTTGATCCATAATAGCCACGGAATGCTTACCCTCTGGTGTTGCTTTTGATATGAGAGCCAAGTGCTCTCTCATTGCTTCCTTATTACTTTGAGGTAAAACAAGTGCTTCTGTTTGTCCTGTATTAACACAAACTGCACCAAATAAATACGCATACTCGAATTGTTGCTGCTGGACGGCCCGAGGTCTTGTTCCTTTTTCTGCCCATATTTTAGTGGTGGTATTACGCTGACCAAATCGAGCTTCGTCTTGAAACCAAATAAGGACATTATCAAGGTGAACATGTCCAGGGATCCTAAGGATCGTTTCTATTTGGAATTTTTTTAAAAGACTCTTGGGCTTCAATTGATTGCTTTGGATGTTTTGAACGTGTTGTGATCCAGCTGAGGTTTAACTTATGTAGCAGATGATAAATATTTGTTTTTTGGTAAGTAACGCCAAATGTGACCTCAATATAACGTTGTATATCCTTGCCTTGCAAACGTCCCCCTTGAGGCTTAATTGCATTATCTACAACGTATGACTTTACTTGAGCTAATTGCTTCCGAGTTAACTTAGGCGGCCTACCGCTGGGTGGTTTAGCATTTAAACCTTCCAACCCTGAATCGAGGTAAGCCTTGATCCATATGTTGAAACTTCGTCGGCTTACTTTGAGAATTTTAGCTATTTCAGTACGACTTTTACCATCAGTGAAATGTGAAACAGCCAGTAATTTCCGCTGAAGTCTCGCATCAGAGGTTGAACGAATTAGCTTTGAAAGATCATGCGTCATAGTAACTCCTTATCAGAGCTCTATTAGATCACATCTTTATCGGAATTGGTATTACCGGTGTATAGTAATAATCAGGCCCAGATATGATTCCTTTTTTACTGTAACTATTTTCATTTAACAGTGAATATTGCAATTATTCAATCGCATCAGTATACAATTGCAGCCACTCAACTAAATTTGAAATACCGTCATTATCATCATCTCCTTGAGGATTTTCGGGTAGCGTCAAAATCCTCTGATTTTCCTCGACATCAACGTAACCGCCATTATCCATTTGAGAATCCAAATACGTTCCAGTGTGCGTTCTTACCCCTTCGATAATTCGAGCATCAACAAGATCACGATGCAGTGGAAATGCTCCTACCCAGTTGCTAATCCATTCTGCAACGTCGGCTGCCGTTAGTGCCATGACATTACCCTCCCACACTCTAGGGACAGATTGTAAAACGACAGGTAATCCTTCGTCACGAGCTTGATGCAACGGGCGATCTTCGAAAGATTTATTACCGAGGAAATAAACCTTGGCTTCAGGGCTTCGGCTCGCAAAGAATTCTTCTGCACCACTATAGTTCCAGCGATTACCGGCATCATCGGGAAAATCCATGACATTGCCAACCATTGTTACATGAATTGGTAGCTCATGCACATGAACTGCGTATTCCCCTGGGTTGTAGACAAAGTTATTTACGTATTGCAATGTTCCTCCATCCATTCGAAGCGAGCGTCTTTGGCAGTGGCCCAATAAATTTCCGATGACGGAAACCCTTTCACTATCCTGAATAAAGAAACAATACGCATGATCATCCTCGTGAACACTCAATCGTAGGGGCTCTGCGATAATAGAATCACGAATTGTCAAATTTGACACACCATCAAAGAATGATATGGTTTCATCTATAGACCAACTGACAGACATATTATCGAGAACGACATTATACGTTCCCCCTGGGTCGAACCCACCACTTATCATCACGGTATCCGCGACTTCAGCCTCCTTCCCACTTATAAGGTTTAAGTTATGATCGCGGTCGCCAAGGCGAACTCTAATATGCTGCAAACAAACATCGTGCGTATGAACACTTAATACTTGGTGATAAAGAGAGATACCTGGAGGTGGGGCCGTTTGCCCTGCAATCGTGATAAATGGCGAATTAATTTCAAGTTGCGATTGTAATTTAATAGCACCGGAAACCTCAAAAACAATTGTTCTTGGTCCATTCTGGTTTACCGCATCCCTTAATGATCCCGATCCGCTGTCATTCAGATTTGTAACCTTAATTATCTCTCCTCTCAAGCCACATACTGAATCGGTGCCGAATCCTCCCCGGTGAATCAAGCGTTTATACTGCGTTCCCAAATTAGGTAAATCTGCGCTGTTTGATGGAGTAAATGTCCCCTCAATTAGATCCTCGTTGTTTCCTGTTACATTTAGTAAACCGAATTCTGGCTCCGTGCAGTCCAGAGGGCATGTTTGCTCGCTTTCTTCAGCTTCACAAATTCCATCACCACAATTTGTTTCATCGAAACCAGTTAAGTCTATACAGCCTTGATCAGCAATATCAATTAAACCATCACCATCATTATCAAGCCCATCATCACACTCATTGTCTGCAAACTCACTCGTATCACTGGCATCGGCGCATCCAAAATCGGCCATATCTATTAAACTATCTCCATCATTATCAAGACCATCTGCACATTGAGAAACAGGCGCCTCTGTAGTGTATTCAATCACTAAAAGAGGTGCATTTTGTGATTCGCCATTGTAGGATTCTGCAGTTCTTTTGCCAGTTCCTGTCACAATAATAACGATGGAGTTTCCACTTAACCACCCACTTCTACCAATAACTGCCTGAATTATCAGTGATATATCTGGACTGCGATGTTTCTCAGAGACGCTATTCCACGCAGGAACATTGCTCCACTGTACAGAAGCAGATGTCTTAACTCGGCTGGAGATATCATAACTTGATGTTAAAAAAGTGGGTGCATTATCAGTATCCTGAGCAAATAACTCGAGATTAGTGGTGATAGAGTTTGTTTCGTCTGCTGCAAATTCAATATAGGCATTTGTTATTATAGCTGCTTGAGGAATTTCAATATTCTGAAAGCGCATGCCAACCACCTGATTCGAACCATCATAAACCAGTTCTAAATCAGAACTGCTTAGAGACATTGAACCGCCACTTTTTTCTTCTGCATCATCAGAGGATTGTGAAATTATTGAGGAAATTGTTGCTGTGGGGAGTTCGTCAATCTCATTGTCATCTGTATCTGACAAACATCCCGGATCGTTTGGAAAATCTGCTAAGCCATCAGCATCATTATCTATACCATCTGAACATTGAGGCACAGCACAATCCAGAGGGCATGTTTGCCAGCTTTCTTCAGCTTCACAAATTCCATCACCACAATTAGTTTCATCGAAACCAGTTAAATCTATACAGCCCGGATCAGCAATATCAGTTAAACCATCACCATCATTATCAAGGCCATCATCACATTCATTGTCAGCAAACTCACTAACATCACTGGCACTGGAGCAGCCCGGATCAGCAACATCAGTTAAACCATCACCATCATTATCAAGATCATCATCACATTCATTGCCTGCAAACTCACTCGTATCACTAGAACTGGCACAGCCCGAATCAGCCACATCGATTAAACCATCACCATCATTATCAAAGCCATCATCACATTCATTGTCTGCAAACTCACTAACATCACTGGCACTGAAGCAGCCCTGATCAGCAACATCAGTTAAACCATCACCATCATTATCAAGGCCATCATCACACTCATTGTCTGCAAACTCACTCGTATCACTAAAACTGCTACAACCAGAATCAGCCACATCGATTAAACCATCACCATCATTATCAAGGCCATCATCACATTCATTGTCTGCAAACTCACTCGTATCAGTAAAACTGGCGCAGCCCGAATCAGCCATATCTATTAAACCATCTCCATCATTATCAAAGCCATCAGCGCATTGATAAACAGGTTGCTCTGTCGTGTATTCAATAACTAAAAGTGCTGCATTTTGTGATTCACCATCATAAGCTTCTGCTGTTCTTTCCCCACTTCCTGCCACTATAATAGCGATGGAATTTCCACTTAACCAACCACCCCTGTCAATAACCTCCTGAATTATAGTGGATATATCTGGACTACGATGTTTCTCAGAGACGCTACTCCACGCCGGAATATCGTTCCACTGCACTGAAGCGGATGTCTTAATTCTGTTGGAAATATTATTACTTGATGATGAAAAAGTGGGTGCATTATCTGTATCCTGAGCAAATAACTCGAGATTAGTGGTGACAGAATTTGTTTCGTCTGCTGCAAATTCAATATAGGCATTTGTTATTATGGCTGCTTGAGGAATTCCAATATTCTGAAAGCGCATGCCAACCTCCTGATTTGAATCGTCAAAAACCAGTTCTAAATCAGAACTGCTGAGATCCATTGAACCACCACTTCTTTCTTCTGCATCATCAGAAGATTGTGAAATTATTGAGGAAATTGTTGTTGTGGAAAGTGCGTCAATCTCATCATTATCAGCTTCTGACAAACATTCCGGATCGCTTGGAAAATCTATTAAGCCATCAGCATCATTATCTATACCATCTGAACATTCAGGAGGACCGCTCTCATATTCAATAACCAGAAGAGGGGCTGCTACAGACTCTCCATCAAATGCTTCGGCAGTTCTTGTGCCAGCGCCTGTTACAATGATGGCAATGGAGTTAAATTGAGTCCATCCAGGTCTATCAACAATTTCCTGTATAACAGAGGACAGATCAGGTGTTACCTGATCTACACTCGCTTCACCGACGCTATTCCAAGCTGCAACATTCCACTGGATAGCCATGTTTGTTTTGATTCTGCTGGAGATGTCATAAGTTGAGGATGTGAAGGTTTGAGCAGAATCAATTGCCTGAGCATGAAAATCGAGAATAGCCCCGGAGCCGCTTCCTTTGGTTTCATCGACTGTAAATTGAATATAAGCATTGATTATATTCACGCCAGGTGGGATATCTATATTATTGAATCTCATTCCTATTACTTGGTCGTCCACCAACTCAAGATCAGAGCCAGAGATATCCATACTTCCGCTACTGATACTTTCTTCAGCATCATCTGATGATTGTGATATTCTTGACGAAATTTGTGTGCTGGCTAATACAGGGCTCATTGTGACGATGAAAGTGATCATTAATATTATTAATTTTTTCATTACGCTTAACCTCTACTTTTAGAGCGTTGTATTTAATTAACCTGCAGCTTTTTGAGTTTAGACCATCTTTGCAATGCAATTGATTGGCTCTGAAAATTTCCATAGCTAAGAAACGCTATGATCTCAGAATTTAACGGCTAATTTTAGGCAGAGGTTGATTTACGATTACATAAATGACTACCAGAAAAGCAAAATGAACGCATCTGACAATGTACGCGCTAAAAGTAACTTAAACGGAAGCGCGCGGTTAAGTAGTGCACTCAGCTATATCAAGATTTGAACTGCGCATGCCATGGTAATAAATCGCTTAAATCGGCATCTTCTTCACGGTTTGGTAGCGCTTCGAACAGCTTTTGGAAATAAAAATAAGGGTTAATATCATGTGCACAGCAGGTCATGACAATACTGTAAAGTGTTGCACTCGCCTCTGCGCCTTTGACTGATTGTGCGAACATCCAGTTTTTTCTCTCCGTGGTAAAGGGCCGGATATCCCGCTCAGTGACATTATTATCAATGCCCAATCCACCGTTTTCAACATAGCGCGTTAACGCCTGCCAATTATTCAACACGTACGATACAGCGATACCCAGATAGCTTTTAGGTAGGAGAATTTGTGCGCTTTTATCCAGCCATATTTTGAATTTATCTAAAAAAGGTATGGGCTCGATTTCCCTTATTTTCTAGCGCGCCTTGACGGCGTTTTTCAATGGCGTAGAGTTTTTGAATCGTACTGATAGCAACGTTAGCTTTGCCCGTTTTTCAGGTTGAGCAAGCAATGCTTCGTTAAGTAAGTAAACCTAACAATCGAGGTGTAATCTTTACATTTACCATTACACCCGTTAAGCGTAACGCCTGTATGAAGGCTACTTACCAAATAGTAGCTTTTTTGTATCTATTACGTTTCTGATCTTTTAGCGAACAAGAGCGACGTATTACGCGCGCTAATTCCCGATTCCGAGCATGAAATCGAATTTAATTACTTCTCATAATGATAATAACCTCAACAGGAAGGGATAATTTTAGTTTTTATGCACTCGCAGATAAAAGTCCTTTTATAAACGATTTTTTGCTCAAATTTATACGTTCGAATAAATTTGTTTAAATTCCTATCCTTTTGAGTTGGTATTTATGCGAACGCATAGGTGCTTATATGAAAATAGAAAATACGAAACAGTTAGGTCAGCTGGCAAGAATTGTTAGACAGTCACAATCTTTAGATCAATCAACCGCCGGTCTGTTATCGGGTAATGGGCTGACGTTTATGAGCCAGTTTGAAAATGGTAAGGAAACGGTTGAAATAGGTCGGGTTTTAAAACTGCTTGAGCAGTTAGGTATTGAGTTATCCATCGATTTACCGCCTGGTATTGAAGATAAGTTTCTGGAAAAAATTAAACAGATAAAGGTCGGATAGATGCGCGAGCTTAAGGTTTATATTAATACCAACTTGGTTGCTCTCTTGTCTGAAGATAACGACATCTGGTCTTTTCAATATGCTCAGGAGTGGCTTGATAATTCAGACAACTATGCATTGTACTCAGATATACCATTATCAAATGAGTTACAAGTTGATGGCTCAAGCAAACGTTATATTCAGTGGTTTTTTGATAACCTGCTGCCTGAAGGGGGGGCGAGAAGCTTATTAGCCAGAGACATCAATGTTAATGAAGCGAGAAATCAGGTATAAATTGATTGCTGAAATGGTAAATAAATTGAAGTTAAAAGCGTAATATTGCTTCTCTAGTCGGCTAGAATTGCGTTTTATCCCCCTATAAAAATAGCTCAGAGAGCAAAAGTCCAGCATTACTGAATGGTTGAGCGCAGCTATTGTTTATTAAACTTATAACCAATCCCATAAACTGAGCGGATAGGATCTGCTTGTTCTGCTATTTGATTGATTTTTTTACGGATGTTTTTGATATGGGTATCAATATTACGATCGGATATATCCAGGGTGTCACTGTAGGCGTAGACTAAAATTTCATCACGACTGAAAACCCGGCCGCTGTTTTCTAAAAAAAGCTTGAGTATTAAAAACTCTCTGGGCGTCAGATCCAAAAACTGCCCTTTAAAGCTAACCTCATGCTCATCTGTTTTCATCTCAAAGCCGGAGTGCTTAATGATATGCGCCGCATCGACTTCAGCGGCATTATTGCTCACCCGACGCAGCACGGTTTTGATCCTGGCGATCACCTCTCTGGGACTAAATGGTTTGCAGATATAATCATCGGCGCCAAACTCTAATCCAAGTAGTTTATCAATCTCCTCACTCTTGGCTGTGATCATAATAATAGGCAGTTGTGAGAAGGCTCTGACTTGTTTGCAGATTTCCAGGCCATCAATATCCGGCAGCATCAGATCGAGCAACATCAGATCCACAGGATTCTCTTTAACAAAGCGCAGCACATCTTTGCCGCTACTGAGGTGTTCAGCAAGATAGCCACTGTTCTGGCAGTAGGCTATCAGTACCTCGGCAATATGGACTTCATCCTCAACGATCAAAATTGTCTGCTTGTTCACTGCGGGTAACTCCTGTGTAATGGTAGTGTTATATTGATACTTAACCCACCGAGTGATGAGTCAGAGGTGTGAATTGCCCCTTGATGAGCATCGACAATCTGTTTGCATAAAGCCAGTCCCAATCCGGATCCGCCGGAGCCCCGGTTGCGAGACGGCTCAACCCGATAAAAACGTTCAAATAATTGATTCTGAATATTCATCGGCACCCCGGGCGCGGAATCCTGAATCTGAATATGGACATTATGCACGATAATCTGCGCGGAAATATGGATATCTCCAGGCGCATCCGTATAACGGCAACTATTCTCCAGGAGGTTGACAAATAACTGCCTCATTCTGTCTTTATCAGCTAATACGCTACACTTTTTATTGGCCATCAGCGGGGCAAGTCCAGAGCAATCAACCGTTAATTTTTTTTGTTCAAACTTAGCTGTAAAACTGTCTGCAACCTGAAGCAGTATCTGAATGGGGTTTAGCGGTTCTTTCTTATAGGTGAGCCCACCTACGTCCGTGATGGACAGCTGATAGAGATCATTAACAATATTGCTCATGCTGTCAATTTGATCGATAAACAGCTGAACACGCTGCTCATCTGCGACAAATACCCCATCCTGAATGCCGATAAGCTGTCCTCTTAATACGGTTAGCGGCGTTTTCAACTCATGAGAAACATCTGACATCCATTTAAAACGATTATTCTGATTCTTGTCCAGGGTTTCAGCCAATACATTGACATTATCGGACAATAACGCCAGTTCATCGTTAGTTTTCTTTTCAATACGAATACGGTAATTCCCCCGGATCAGGGTGTAGGTCCCATCAATAAGCAAGCTGATTGGCGCAACCAGATGTCTTGAAAATAGCCAGGCGGTTACGAATGCCAGGACGATAACAGCCAGTGCAATAATGTAATAGCTTTTGTATTGTTGTGCCAAAAACTCATTGCCCGGACTACCCTCGGCAAGCTGTGAAGGGACAAGACTAAGCCAGCCGATTGTTTCTCCATTTAGCTCGATAACCTCGCTGTAAGGGTTATCAGTGATTAAAGGTTTGCCGATAATGACCTGCTTATTAAGATCATACAGGCTTAATCGTTTTTTGGTCTGCAGTAAACTACTTAATGTTAATAGACTATCGTCAGCTTCAGGAGGATTTTCGGGTGCGCTTAGCGTTTCGGAAGACAGTGGCTTATCCATTTTAGCACCAAGCATCTCTTTCCACAGTGCTTCATTTCCCTTAAGCAGTTGCCAGCTGCCATTGTCCCGATAGAAAGAGATAATTCTGCTTTTTAGATGTGCAACCTGCTTATGCTCCGCAGCATTGACAAAATCGTTAAAGCCGCTGGATAAATTAACGGTGATTAGTGAAAGCATTAACCCCACAGCAACAAAGCTGGTGATGCAGAATGCCAGGAAAAATTTATAGAATAGCCTCAACGTGGGCTCCTTAACGTATATCTGTCATTCCCGAATTGTTTTATCGGGAATCCCTGATCTTTTGAGAAACTGCGTAAGGGCACGCTGAGCTTAGCCCGCTCATAACACTGAACTGCCGTTCAATTCTCTCCTCAATAAAACACCTTGAGGATGCCCCTTAATCGATATTGCTTGGTATATTCGGCGCAATATCTTTACCGCCTAATGACTGATACAATTTAGCTTGTATAACAAGTTGATTATATTGATTTTCTAATAGCGAAGCTTGTGCGTCACGTTTAGCCTCTATGGCGTTTATCCAGTCAATCATAGCAATTGCCCCCGCGCGATATTGGCTTGCATAAATTTTTTCAGCTTCTTGGCTATTACGATATAACGCTTGCTGTGTTTCAGTTTGATAAAGATAATGCTTTCTTGCTGAAAGATAATTTGCTACCTCTGCAAAAGCCTGGTAAAGGGTAACACGGTAATTAATTACCGCTGTTTGATAATCCAGTTCAGCAATATTTTTATTTAGTTTCATCTTGTTCCACTCAAGAAAGGGAAGAGTTAACCCTGCGCCTAATTTCCCCACTGGATTCTGCAATAACTCGATAAGATCTGATGAGGATGTACCCAACTCCCCGGTTAGTATCAGCGATGGCAAGTAACTGGCAGCAAGCGCATCTTTACTGGCAAGCATCGACTTCAATTGGTATAAAGATGATTTCACATCCGCTCTGCGTAATAGAAGTTCCGCCGGAATACCCGAGGCGATATCCGGCAATGCGCCTTCAGGCAGCTTTTCGATGCTTAACATAAGATCCTGCGGCGGCTGATTAAGCAATATTGACATTGCATTCTTACTTTCAGTTAACTGTTGCTGCAGCTGACTGAAACTCACCTGTTGTTTGTAGAGGTTCTGGGTTGATTCAAGCAGCGCTAATCGGGTCGTTGAACCATTATCATAGCGCTGTTGAGTAAGCGCAACGACCTGTTCAATGCCTTTAATATTGTCCTGCGCAAGATAAAGCCGCTGATTCAGATAGCCAATTTTCCAATACAAAGTGGCAACAGTCACCACCAGAGCCTGCGCAGTACTTTCCCTATCCTCGAAACTCGCTTTAGCTTCCCACTGCGTTACATCTGCTGCTGCAGAAAGCGCTCCCCATAAATCCAGTTTATAGCTGAGAGAAGTATTGGTACTAAAACTTTTATCGCCAGCACCACTGTCCAGGGATTTTTCATTGGCAAGCGCACCACTAAATGACAAATCCGGCAGTTTATCATCCTCACTTAACCCGGCGTTAAGACGCGCCTTACGCAGGTTAAGTGTAGCTAATGCCAAGTCATTATTGGTTTGTAAAGCGCGTTCAATCAGGCTGTTTAATTGCGAGTCGTTAAACTGCTTCCACCATTCATCTACAGCTGCCAACGATGTTAACGACTCACTGTCCTGCTGCCAATTATCCGGAATATCGGCTGTAGGCATCTTAAACTCACTACGGTTAAGCGAGCTGCACCCCGTCAGGATCGACAAGCAAAGTAGAAAGGAAGTTAGCTGAAAACTATTTTTATTCATAAGATTAGTCTCTTGACAGTGCATCGACAGGGTTAAGTTTGGCGGCGCTACGGGCTGGTAAATAGCCAAATAGCAGGCCGATCAGTGTTGAGCAGGCAAACGCGGCAATAATAGAGTTTATCGAGTAAACCATCTGAAAATTGCTACTGCTTGAAGCAAAGATAATCCCGACTAAAAATGCCAGCGAGATCCCAAGAATACCACCGCAGATGCACACCAACACCGCTTCAATCAAGAACTGCCGTAGAATATCACTCTTACGGGCACCAACGGCCATGCGGATGCCTATCTCTCGGGTCCGCTCTGTCACCGAAACCAGCATAATATTCATGACCCCGATCCCGCCTACAACCAGAGAGATAAATGCAATCGTGGAGATAAGCAGGGTCATTGTTGCAGAGGTTTTTTCAATGTTTTCCCGTATCGTGTCCGTATTTACCGTGAAGAAGTCCTCTACACCGTGGCGCATTTTCAAAAGACGAATAATCCCCTCTTCGGCAGCCGTGCTCGAGACACTCTCATTAACGCGTACCGTGATATCGTTAACATCATCTTGTCTGAATATACGTCCGGAAACTGTGGTATACGGGATCCATACACTCAACGAATCACTATTGCCAAAGGCATTCTCCCTTGGCTCCGTCACCCCAATAATCGTGACAGGTAATTTGCCAAGAAAAATCACCTTGCCGATCGGATTTTCATTTGGAAACACCTCTTCGGCGGTATTTGAGTCGATAATCGCCACCTGGGCGAGTGCATCAACACTGGCATCATCAAAGTATTGCCCCTGTGCTAAGGTATAGCCACGCACCCTGAAGTACTCAGGACCAACACCTTGGACCTCCGCGCTTACTGCCTGACTTGCATAGCGAATAGCAACATTGGCTCTGACTGTCGGGGTAACACTATCGACAAATGGCAGTGTCTTGAGTGCATTGGCATCACTGGCTGTTAGCGTGCGTACTCTGCCTGAGCGGCGATCCCCCAGGCCATTACCCGGTTTGATCTCAATGGTATTGGTCCCCATTGATGCCATATTTGCCAGAACGGACTGTTGTGAACCGGTGCCCAGTGCAACAACGGAGACAACAGAGGCGATCCCGATAATGATCCCGAGCATGGTTAAAAACGTGCGCAGGCGATGATTGGACATGGCAATAAGCGCCATTTTCAGTGCTTCAAAATAACGGGACCAATCAAATCGGCTGTGCTTTTTCTTGTCAGTTGTGACTTTACCTGCCAAGGCAGAAACGACGCTTGCTTCCACTTTAGTGGCACGATCGCTTTTGATCTCGCCATCTTTTATTTCAATGATACGATCAGCAAATCCAGCGACCTGCGCATCGTGGGTAACCAGAATAATGGTATGGCCATCTTTATGCAGCTCCTGTAACAGCTTCATCATCTCTTTACCGCTACTGCTATCGAGCGCGCCGGTTGGCTCATCCGCTAAAATAACATCGCCGCCATTAACTAATGCACGTGCAACACTGACCCGCTGCTGCTGACCACCACTAAGCTGACTGGGTTTATGATCCATCCGGTCGCTGAGCCCCAGACGGGAAAGCAAGTTTTCCGCTTTTACCCGGCGTGCGCTTTTCTCTTCACTGGCATAGAGCGCAGGTACTTCAACATTGGCAACGGCAGAAAGATCACCAAGAAGATGGTAGCGCTGGAATATAAAGCCAAAGTACTCACGACGCAGTGCCGCCAACTGATCTTCATCCATCTTTGATATATCCTGGCCATTAATAAGATAACTTCCGGTTGAGGGTTTATCCAGACAGCCTAAGATATTCATTAATGTGGATTTCCCCGATCCGGAAGCACCTATGATGGCAATCATTTCTCCACGATGGACCTTCAAGCTAACGTTATTAAGTACCGTAAGCGCCTGATCTCCTGCACTGAAGGTGCGGCTTACCCCTTTGATATCTAATAGCACTTCACTCATACTCTAAAATCCCATTGGCTGTTGGCGGCCTGGCCCCTGTTGACGAGAAGCAGAGAGACTGGCACCTGAAGAATCCCCCATAATAATTTCATCTCCCTCTTCAAGTCCGGAAAGGATTTGCGTATAAACACTATTATTGATACCAACCTTAACCTTCCGGTATTCCACTTTGTCTGCTGCTTTCACCGGAACCTGATAACTGTCTGCTTGACCTGGGGCAGCGATAAGTACCTGAGAAGGAACCAGTAACGCATCTTCGGCGCTGTCGAGAATAATAGAAACTTGTGCAGTCATGCCGATTCTAAGCAAGTTGTTGGGGTTTTCCACATCGAATAAGGCGTTGTAGTAGATAGCATCGCTGTCACCTATCTTGAGTTGACTGTCGTCACCGGTCATCAGCGTTGGCCCTGGCTCAATGGCACGAAGAACGCCCTTGAATTTTTGCTTTGAATCGCCAAGAATTGAGAAATAAACGGGCTGCCCCGGTGTGACATGAATAATATCCGCTTCTGAAACCTGCGCTTTAATGGTCATGGTATTCAGCTGAGCTAATTCAATAATGCTCGGGATACCCTGCTGGTCGCTTAGTGTTTGTCCCTCGGCAACCGAGACATAGACAACCGTGCCATCTATCGGAGCTGAAATCGTTGTATAACCAAGATTCAATTTGGCATCATCTACGCTGATAAGTGCTTGTTCTTTTTGTGCTTTTATCTGCTCTAGTTCAGCGTTGTAAACCATCAGAGAAGCTTCGGCACTGTCATAGGCAGACTGCGAGCTTGCACCATCTGCAAGCATTTTTTTCTGGCGATTAAACTCTGATTTAGCCTGACTTATTTGCGCTTGTTTTGCCCGATATTGCGCATTAATACTATTAAGTGACGCCTGTGTTTCTTTGAGTGCATTTTGCTGGCTTAAACTGTCAATCTGAGCAATGAGATCGCCTTTTTTAACCAGATCACCAAGTTCGACCGCAAGATTTTCTATCTGCCCCTTGGCCTGAGAGCCCACATCCACCAGTTTATAGGGATACAAAACACCATTGGTTAATACCACACTTTCTATATCTCCTTTTTTTACAAAATCGGTAGTAAAAACAGGTTTTCCATCTTCATTCCCGAAAAGGTAATGGTTGACAGAAAAAGCTATTGCAGCAAGGAGCGATATAAATAGGAGAATATGCTTTATTTTTTTATTCATGGCCTGTCCGATTTTTTTAATAAAAATAGATAAATGCTTTAGTTAAAGTGATTGGAACCAGTATAGAAAAAAAATATAGGCTAAAAATGAAGAATCAGAAAAATATAACAAATTGTATTTATTGGGGTTTTCATCATTAAAGATGAATTGTGTGGAAATTGTGTGGTATTGGCTCTAACAACCTGGAAGTTTGTTTTACAACAGTCTTGCCCTTTGGCTTTTTCAGCGTTTTGTTCTTCGCTTTCGAGATATCGAAGCATTGCTGCATTAAGAGGCATTGTTGTAAGTTATTCGGAGTTTTATGTGCTGCTATCTTTTATTGCCTCGCTATGGAAATGTGGCTTTATTCATAGGTTGGACATTAAGAAGTAATTGGGTTTAAACCATACTGCAATCGTCCCGTTTTTTTATCCCTGTCTGGATGTGTCCGTTTGGCATATTTTGACAGGAAATGGATTGTCTTTTTCCATGTGTTTTTGAGTTTCGATAACATGTTCTGTGTTATCAACGCCATAAGTGGGTAAAACCAGCCTTGTGTATTTTTGGCAACCATAAATGTCGATAATTCAATACCAGTAAGTTGCTGAACACTAAATCCTACCCGTCGTTTAACTAATAATGAGAGTAATACCAATTCCGATAATTAGATGATCTATTTAGGGTGTTAGTAGTGGTGATGACTGATGGAGATTTGCCAGGCCAATATGGTGGTATTGACCTAGCGATCTAGGGTTTTTAGATAGATGATGCTGTGTTTGTATACGCGGATTATTAGTTTTTTGGAACTTCCACAGGTGCGTATGGACCAGGTAACAAACCTCTTTTGGGAGAGTAAAATGCAATATTATTAGCCATACGAGCAACAGCAGGTGTTCTATCGTTTATTGAACTTATTACTTGTGTCAAAATCGCATTCACTAAAGCCCCAGCTAAACCGCCACCTCCACTGTCTGAAGCTACTTCAGCCATAATTGGGGATTCCCAAAGTAAGTTACCTGTAGTTACTGAAACTAACCTTAGGTTACCTTTTACAATTGTTTTCGAGGAAAGTAAAACAAACTTTTGCCCCCAGTCTTCAATCGTAACATACAAAACGGCATCAGCACCTATATGCTCTTTGATCTTATCAAGCGGTATACTGTTCATTTCCATTGGTGTAGGCAAGCCATTCTCTTTTAAAAATGCATCAATTACAGAAACAGGAAAAACATAATATCCTTTTTCAGCAAGCGGTTGACTCACAGTGGATAGGTATGAATATGGAGCAGTGACATCAATTGAATTATTTATTGGAGGTATCACTAATATCGAACGTGGAGCAGCATTGTTTAAAGCAGTGTAATCGTAAGGTTGAACTGCAGTACAACCCGTTAATGTTAAGATGCAAATTAGCACCAAAAATCTTGGAAGGCTCATATTTTTACCCTAATCCTTTATATTATTTTGTAATTGCTTTTGCGTTGCTAATTCGTTGAATGAACCCATCAATTAACACTCTTGATTCAGGGAAGCTTTGTTTTTCCCTATTTAACGCATCGACTGCTGCGTCCAGATCTCCCATCGAGGCATACAACATACCAAGATGTGCATGTATACCTGGGGCAACTGGTTTCCCACTGGCTAAGGCTTTATCTATGTCTTGTGTTAAGATTTCAATTTCTTGTAGCGAGCTTACTTCTTCGGATTTCAAATGATGTGCATATAGCATGCGTTCATAATTCCCCCAATAATACATTCGAGTATCTTTAACAGTACAACCAGATAATAATAGTCCGGTTACGACTAACATAATTTTTAAGCCATTTGTTGAATTAAATACTGACATTTAAGATTCCCGCTTCCAGATCTTTGACCATGTTGTTTACACATTCTTTAATTGCGAAATCAAGTACTTTCCCGTTGAGTGTTGAGTCATAACCCGCATTTGATCCAAACCCTAGAACTTCACGCTCATTTAAGCCGTATTCTCCGGCACCTTGTGTTGAATAGATAACTTCAGAGGTTAGTACATCGACTATGTTGATGGTTACTTTTGCATAGGCAATTTGACTTTTACCAGAACCTAAAATTCCGAATAGTTGTTTATCGCCTATATTTTTTCGGCCAAACTCAGTTACGGCTCCTGAAATAGCATAACGTGCACCTTTTAATTGCAATTTTTTACCAAGTAATTCAGCTTCTTTGCTGATATGTACCAAATTATCACGGTCGACCATTTTGAAACGATTTGTTTGAGTTAAATGTGCTTTTAGAATTGTTTTAGATTGGTTTGCTAATTGTGCGCTATTGTTGGAAAACATGCCTTGCATATAGTTGGATCTATTATCGAACTCACCAACAACCAGTGTTGTTTTTGCGCCTCTATAGGGAGTCTGATACGAATTAACCGTTTCGACTTCAACTTTTCTGTGCGATTGCGTAGCACAGCCTGAGATTAATACAACGTAGGTGATAATTGCAGCGACTAACTTAGTAGTGTTTTTTTCCATTATTAATATCCTTTATCCAGCAACGATATGACACTATAAAATTTAAGTAAAAATAATATATCACAGTCAAACTAAGCAAATAAAAACAAAATAGCAAGCTTAATATTTTTCACTAGAAAATAGCCAGATACTTTCAGCCCTGAATTCTAATATCACCGCCAGAATTCCGGTAATTCTCCGGGAACACCTTCAACCTAACGCTACAGTTTCCCTCTAAACCTTGTCGGGGTCGTCGGTTTCAATCTCGTCAACGTCGTCAAGGATAGTATGCAATTATGAATTTCTGCGATGGTATTTGGCGATGAATGGGTGTAGTTGTGTGTAGTTAGGAAGTTGCTTAAACCTATTTCAAGCTAGTTGGCATCAACTTTACATTAAATGCACAAATATATAGGTTAGTTTGAATCTGATATGACAATTTTGAAGTCAGGATGGTATTAGATCTGACATATCCACTAGAGCACCATATAGTTTAAAAAACGAATGCCAGAGCTGGTGCTGTTTTTTTAAACTATATGGCGCCCTAGTTCATAAGCTGCTCGCTGTCGGAATAAAACGAGCGTGGCGATAGTTTAAATTTTCATTATCCAAGGCGCTTAGGGGGCGCGCCTTAGAAATAAGCTAATTTTCTCTGTATTAGTGACCAAAATCACTATACCACTAGAATCATAACTGGTATTAAATTTTAGCCACACTTGTTGCGGTTTTCTAGGTAAAGAAGGTTGTTTATGTGAGAATAAAAGAGGAAATTAAACAGATATATAATAAAACCAGAACAGCATATTAAGAGAGGTAAATATATCTTGAAAAACATTAAAACCATAAAAATTTTTGGCAGTGCATTGCTTATTTTTGGTTGTTTCATAATTGTTCTTATTTTGGGGGTTTATTTTCTCTCTGAAGATAAGAATGAAGTCAAGAACATCACTGCACAGCACATCATTTATCAATCGATAGGCGAGCTAGGTGGCTTTTCAAATGGTGAAAGCGAAATAGCAAAGACAATAAATGTGCTTAGCGACAATATAGATAACCCTGATATTGAAGCAATTATTAACTGCTACACAAATACCAGTGCCACTGTTTTTCGTGATTACTTAAGAGCGGTCAATTTTTCTATGGGGCAGTTTTGTAAGGTACAACAAAATTTAGAAGCAACATCGACATCTAATCAAAATAACAGCGATAGGTGTAAAGAGCCTAAATCAATTATTATGAGCGTAGATGAACTTGAAAAGTTAGGCCGTAAATATACGGGAGATTTCGTAACAGATTTAGCCAGCTGTAAAATTTAAATGACACTAACGGGCTAAGGAGGTAAGTATAAAAAAGCAGGACAGCCACCGGGCTGAACCTGACTTGTCATGCAGGAGAAATTATTGGTGTGGTCGGAGATAGCGGCTGTGGAAAAAGCACTTTTGGCGATACGCTGCTTGGCTTATTAGCACCGACAAAAGGGGAAATTAAACCATTACTTCAAAACGCGAGGCCGCATCAATGGTTGAAGCTATTTCAAGACCCACCATCGAGCCTAAGCAGCCATGTCACCTTGCAGACGCTGCTCGATGATTTGGTGAAATTGCACAAACTCGACACGGACAAGATTGCACCGCTGATGCAAAAATTAAATTTAGCGCCATCATTATTGCAACGTACAGCGCGGGATGTCTCAGGCGGTGAGCTGCAACGCTTTTCGATTTTACGTGCACTGCTACTTGAGCCTGTGTTCCTATTTGCCGATGAACCCACTTCCAGACTCGATCCGTTTATCGCTAAAGAAATCACTGAGCTTTTGATTGATTTGGCCCGCGAGCAACAATGCGCATTACTTATTGTTAGTCACGATCTTACTCTCATTGAAAAGTGCTGTGATATCGTGATTCAACTTGAGTGATAACTCTGGTAATAGCAGTTTGCAAGCAACCACTCTCAACTTTAATGAGTACGAAAGTTCGCATTAGTCAAAAATATGCTATTTAACCTCAACTCAGGATAATTACAGCGTAATATACTTTAATATCAAAGGTTAAGTTTTTATCTTATACAGAATTGAGGTTATTTAGCCTAACTAATATTCAAACAGGCAAGAGTTTGTATTTCTAAAAGAACCAGCACTTTTAGAAAACTGCGGGTAAGCCGTTAGCCTCATTCACCTGTTAAGCTAAATTGACTAAAAAAGGATCACGCGACAGCTTGTGATTATTGTCAGGATTATACCAGACAAGTTTATCAGCTAAGTTGACTACCTCACCAATAATCATCAGTGTTGGACCTTGCAGACCGCCACCAAGTTGTTCAAGTTCGGCTAATTTGCCAATCACCACATGCTGATCTGAAGTGGTTCCTTTGTTAATTAATGCAACGGGCGTCTCAGGATCACGACCATAACTCAGTAATTGTGTTCTGATCTCTTCTGACTGCAGCAGTCCCATATACACAACCAGAGTTTGATTAGGCGAGGCAAGCGCCTGCCAGTTAAGCTGCTCACCGTCCGCTTTGCGGTGCCCTGTAACAAAGGTTACCGATTGTGCAAAATCACGGTGGGTTAGCGGAATGCCCGCATAGGCACTGCAGCCGGAAGCCGCGGTAATACCGGGCACAACCTGAAACGCAACGCCTGCTTCAACCAGCTCCTCAAGCTCTTCGCCCCCACGGCCGAAAATAAATGAATCTCCGCCCTTCAGACGTACTACTTTTTTACCCTGTTGGGCAAATTCAACCAGCATTTGATTGGTACGTGACTGTTCTACTTCATGATTGCCCGCCGCTTTACCCACAGAAATTAAATCAGCATCACGGCGCACTAAATCCAAAATCTCAGCAGACACTAAACGATCATATAACACCACATCAGCCTGCTGCATTAACTGTAGCGCTTTTAATGTTAAAAGTGATGGATCGCCGGGCCCGGCCCCCACTAGGGCAACATCGCCCTGCGCCACATCAAGGGTCAGACTCTCTTCCATCAGCGCAATAGCTTTATCCGTTTGCCCCTTTTGCAAAAGATTCGCCAGTATGCCGTTGCCGAACAATTTTTCCCAATAGCGTCTGCGCAGTGAAGTTACTTTGATCACGCTTTTCACACGATGGCGGAATTCATCGGAAATAGAAGCTAATCGTCCCAGATGCATAGGTAATAAGCTTTCTAAACGCTCACGGATCAGGCGCGCCAATACTGGCGCTTTACCAGCACTTGCAATAGCCACTATGATCGGTGAACGATCCACAATAGAAGGCATAATAACACTGGATATTTCCGGCTGTTCGACCACATTAACCAACAGGTTGCGCTTATGCGCCGCTTCAGCAATTAGCTGATCCAGCGGTTGCTTATTTGTTGCGGCGATAACCAGCCATTTATTTTCAAGCAGCTGTTCGCTGAATTCCTGCTTGATTATTTTCACTTCATTGTTAGCGGCCTGCTTTAATAAAGCAGGATGAAATTCCAGAGCGCAAACCGTCACATCGGCTCCCGCTTTCAGTAATAAGTGAACTTTACGAAAAACAGACTCCCCGCCTCCGACAACAAGGCAGGGACGGTTTTCAAGTTTGGTAAAAATTGGCAGGTAATCCATATAGGTACTCTATTAATTAAAAGGTAAGTTTTTATTTATAGCCAACTATAGAGAAATAATTGCCACAGTGAAAACATTAAAAGTAGATTTGATATTTCTAAATATAATAATTAATGATTAAAAGAATGTTGCGCGGCGGATTCTAGAAGTTGAACAATGCCGCCCATACAATAATCAGGCGGCATTAAGGATTATAATGCGTTGCGCTTACTGTGCTTTATTAACAAAATCGATACCCATTTGTATATCGGCATGTAATACAGATAACATTTCCTGTTTTTTACGCTCTTCGAAAGGGCTTAACTCACCAAAAGGCAACACACGCTCTATGCCCTCTTTACCCAGTAACAAGGGTTGGGTGAAGAATGGAGAGCATGCATTTCCGCCATCTACATAGGCATTTTGAATAATCCCCTGCTTACCTAAAAGGGCTTTCACAAGGTTCACACCAAAGATGGAAGCGGCACGGGCCATTGAAAGGGTTGCAGAGCCGCCACCGGCTTTGGCATTAACTACCTCTGTTCCGGCATTCTGAATACGTTCAGTTAATTCGATCACTTCCTGATCGCTAAAAGTAACGCCTTGTACCTGCGATAAAATTGGCAGGATAGTGCTGCCACTGTGCCCCCCGATAACATTCACGCGAACATGCTCTGCCGGTAAACCTTTAAGCTCGGCAACAAAATCTTCCGCGCGGATAATATCCAGCGTGGTAATACCAAATAACTTTCTTTTATCGTAGACGCCCGCCGCTTTCAGTACCTCCGCGGCAATCGCGACTGTTGTATTAACCGGATTGGTGATAATACCGATGCAGGCTTTGGGCGCAACCTCGGCAATTTTAGTGACTAAATCTTTGATAATACCTGCATTAATATTAAATAGATCGGAGCGATCCATACCCGGTTTACGGGCTACACCCGCAGAAATCAAGATAACATCCGCACCTTCAATGGCAGGAGTAGGATCTTCACCGGCAAAACCATCAACTTTGACACTAGTTGGAATGTGACTTAAATCTTTTGCGACGCCCGGTGTTACCGGAGCAACATCATAAAGTGATAAAATTGAATTTTCAGGTAAGTCAAGTTTCAGCAATAAAGACAGGGCTTGGCCAATACCACCAGCAGCGCCAAGGACAGCAACTTTCATAATTTTCATAACGTTCTCCCTATTTAATACAGTCATTTATATTGCAATCCATTTTAATCAAAAACGGCTGAGCGTGTTGAAAATGTTAATTATTTGTGACCGGTATAAAGGTATTAATGAAAAAAATGATGGTTAAGAGAGGTCGCGCTTATTTTAAAATAATAAGACGATAAAACTTAAAAATAGCGCTCATATATCGTCTGGTAAGTACCGTTTTCAGTAATAATTTTAAGACCAAGATTCAAACGTTGGCGCAGGGCCAGATTCCCTTTTTTAATGGCGATAGCAAAACCTTCCGAAAAGAAGACTTGCTGCGCTTCACTGATTTTTTGCGCATAAAAATAGAGGGTATTATCAGCCACTTTTAAAAACTCCGATGCCGCAGCCTGATCCACAAAAACAGCATCAATTTTCCCATTTGTTAAAGCCGAAAACGCTTCAGAATAGGTGGCATAAGCAACAATAAAACTATTCTCTTTTTCATATTTTATAAGATATGCCTGATTGGATGAGTTGGCTATCACACCTATAAATTTACCGGCAGTTGAAAAAGTTGCTAAGGGCAATTTTTTACTGACAAATACCGGCGAATTGTTGAAATAGCTGTCCGTAAAATCAACTTTTTCTTTACGTTCGCTGGTAATATCTAAAGCAGAAATAACAGCATCAAAACGCCCGAATTGTAAGGATAGCAGCAGGCTGTCGAAACGCTGGTGCTGAAAAGTACAGATTAAATCCACAGCTGCGCAAACCGCCCTGGCCAAATCAATATCAAAACCCTGGATCTGTTTCTGTTCATCCAGGTATGCAAAGGGGTAATAATTTGCACTGGTCGCAAAACGAACGTTCATATTCTCCTGAGGAATTTTTGCGGAGGCTGAAATAGAAAAGGGAGAAAGCACCAACAACAGGGACAAAAAAAAGCGGGTAATAAGCATAGCATTCAATATCCGTTTATTAATAATAACAATAAGTTACTCTAGAAAACCTGAAAGAATCAGGGTGAGTGATAATAATACAACAAGCCTGAAATTAAATGGTATTTATTTAAAAATATAGTCAAAAATGAATATTCATGCACTTTTATTGCAGGTTTCTCTATTGATAAATGATTATTATTCATTATCATTGCCACCTTGAAACATTCAATAGAGTAAAAAATGAGCCAACAAACAGAATTAATAGACTTTTTCAAAGCGTTATTAAAAAAAGAACGTTTCAGCTCGCAGGGTGAGATAGTCGAAGCCCTACTTAATGCCGGCTTTCACAATATAAACCAGTCAAAAGTATCCCGTATGTTAAGCAAATCAGGCGCGGTGCGTACACGCAATGCCAAGCGGGAAATGGTATATTGTTTACCTGCAGAGCTGAGCATCCCAATCATCACCAGTCCGTTGAAAAATCTTGTCCTGGACATAGATCGTAATGATAGTTTAATTGTACTACGCACCAGTCCGGGTGCCGCCCAGTTAATCGCGCGCCTATTGGATTCAATCGGCAAAGCCGAGGGGATATTGGGAACAATCGCAGGTGACGATACGATATTTATCACCCCGACTAACTCCAAAAAAATCCAAGAAACCACGGGTATTATTAAAAAATTATTTAATTGAATAAGCTGAGACAATATCCAATTAATCAATGTTTGCAGATTGAAACTTTACAATAACTCATCTCTGCAAATTTTCCGTCTTTAGAAATGATTTTTACACTTGCTTTGTACAATAAACCACGTGTCACCAATCAATATTGAACAATGTTGCTGGTTAAAAGTAATGAAAACTGCATAGTTTTCAATCTAGATAGCCAGCGACAGAGACATTTTCCTCCTTGACGCTTTAACCCACCTGCTGCTCTGGTTTGTTAATCGCGGCACATATTTCACTCTTAAGCTTTTATAAATACCTGCCAGTTTGTTAATTGAGTCCTACACTGAACTGCAGTTCTTCTTTAAAGTGATGGAGCTTTTAATGGAAAAGAAGCAAGGATTTACATTAATCGAACTATTAATTGTGATAGCGATTATTGGCATATTAGCCGGCATTGCTTACCCGTCATACAAATCATATCTGCTGAAAACAAATCGGGGCGATGCAAAAGCGGAATTGACCAAAGCGCAGCTGATGCAATCCAGCCTGCATATTCTCAGTCCGACCTATTCGGCGCTAGAAGCTGATGTCGGTTTACCTGCTGATCATGATTATTACACTTTTACTATTGTATCAGCAGGCAGGACAACTTACGTAATGAAAGCCGTTGCTAAAGCAGGCACAATACAGGCGGATGATGTACTCCAATGTACAACCTTAGTAATTAATCAGGACAGTCAGCACTATCAAGACGACTCGGGCACCTTACCCAATGAACAATGCTGGTGAGGGAAGTCAGGACCTAAGCCCTGATCAGCTCCCTCTACTGCTAATAACGCGCATTAAGCTCTTCTTTATTAAAAAATTCACGAGGCTTATCTAAAATATGCTGGTAGATAACGTTATAAGCTAATACGTTTTGTACATAGTTACGGGTTTCCTTATAGGGAATCGTTTCAACCCAACTGTCCATTTTCAAGCCCTGAGCCGCTCTTCCTTCCTGACTGCCGCGCCAGCGGTCAACACGACTAGGGCCGGCATTATAGGCAGCGGTAGCGAGAATTCGGTTACCGTTATAACGTTTCAATAACATATCAAAATAGGCGGTCCCCAACGCTACATTAATCCCCCCCTCTTTCAGCTGCGCCTGATCCTTATACTCTTTCAGACCTATCATTTGTGCGGTGTCCTTCGCTGTACCGGGCATCAACTGCATATAACCTCGGGCACCGGCATGGGATCTCGCCGCCTCATCAAAGGCACTTTCCTGGCGGGCAATGGCATAAATATAAGTCGGCTCAATTTGATATTGCGTCGCCGTGTCTGAAAACAAGCTCGGCTGCACCTCAGGAAAACGGATATTCAACGCATCCCAGCTTTTAGTGTTAATACTGGCTAATACGGAAAGATGCGCCCAGCCTTTTTGATATGCGTATAAACCTAACTGCAGTTGCGTGTCTTTATCATTGTTATTGAGCAATGACTGCCATTCACGTTTCAAAAGAATATTACCTTTCTGGAAGACCAGTTCTTCGATATGCGCTAATTCGCCTTCCATCCCCTTCAGGCTGCCCGTATTGTCGCTGACTGGTTTGGCGTTGAGTTGATAATCCAGCCCCAGTTTCTGCACCGCTAAAAAGCTATAATAACTTCTTTCGTTAGCAATTTTCCGGTAGAGTTTATCTGCTTGTTTCTGCTGCAGTTTATTTTCTAATACACGCGCCTGCCAGTATACCCATTTGGTACTTTTCTGTAGTTGTGCAGGCAGCACCTTGAGCCAGTATTCTATGTCCTGCCAGTTATCTGATTTTATTGCGTAACGAATGCGTAGTTCAATTAAATCGCTATCTTTCAGAGAGATAAGATGCTGGTCTAACCACGGCAGCAGAGTTACTTCATTTTCTAATAAAATCCGTAGCGCAACATATTTTTTCAGCTGTAGAACTTCTGATTTGTTAAGGGGAATTTTATCTTGATAGCTGTTAAGCACAGATATCGCAGAATCAAGATCTGTTCTTGCCAGACGTTTAATACTGGTCAGTAAAAAAGGGAAACTGAGCTGTTTTCTCCTCTCGAATAGTTCACTGTTTGACAAGGCAGCAGGTTTTTTATGCAGAGCATATAACTGCGTCGCCAGGGCTTTATTTTCCCCCTCCATCCAGGTGATCAAATAACGCATCAATGAGCTTGAGTTTTTTTCAAAGGCTAATCTGAATCGCTGCCAAATCAGTTCCTGGGAGAACTTATTTTTTTCCCGGTAAACAGCAATGACATCATCACACGCATTTGCTAAAGAAAGCCCCGTTAACCAGGTTTTTTTAAACTCCGGCCAGACAGCTTCGGTCTTGTTCTGGCTGACTTTTGCCTGAAAATAATAACATTTAAGGTCACCGCTATTAGGCTGCTGCGGATAAAACTCCAAAAACTCCTGCCAGGCATTGTTTTTTGCTAAATAACGTAAATAATCCCGTTGTAAATCCAGAGAAACGCTGCGTGCCGGGTTATTATTGATAAAGGTCTGTACCTCAGCAGCCTTAGTGGTCGCGAAGTTTGCTTTCAGAGCCTGATACTCAAGCAGATAAGTTAGCGGGTAATCCGTCATTAATGCTGTGCGCTGTTTTGCCTCCTGCCATTTACCTTGTGCTTGTAAAACAGAAGCTTGCGAATAGAGTTCCCTTTGTCTCTCAAGGGTAGAAGCAAACACAGCTGTTGTTAAAGGGAGAAAAGCGCAGCACAAGAGCAATAATTTATTCATGAAAACACACTCCAAAAGGTAGCAGAGTGCCTATCTCATCATAAACGGGAGGATAATAATAGTGCCCTTGTGTATTCATTTTTCGCCTGCGTGAAGATCTCTTTTATGCTGCCCTGTTCAACAATGTCACCGCGGTGCATCACTACAACACGATGGCTAATCGCGCGAACAACCGACAAATCATGACTGATAAAAAGGTAACTCAACCCCAGCTCTTTCTGCAGTGATACTAATAAGGCTAAAATCTGTTTCTGAATACTGCGATCTAACGCCGACGTCGGCTCATCTAACACAATCAGTTGAGGTTTTAAAATCAATGCCCGCGCAATCGCTATCCGTTGCCGTTGCCCGCCGGAAAATTCATGTGGATAACGCACGGCACTTTCCTTTTCAAGACCGACCCGTTGTAAAACCTGTTCAACCTGAACATCAATTTCCGCAGTTGATAATGGTTTCTCACTCTGATGAACCCGTAAGCCTTCTGCAATAATATCGCGAACAGGCATACGCGGACTTAGACTGGCAAAAGGATCCTGAAAAACGATCTGAAGTTTTTTTCTTAGCTTTTGTAGGTCGCTATGTTTAATAGCATTGATTTTTTGGCCCAGGTAGACAACATCCCCGCTGCTTTTATTAAGCTGCAGAATAGCCTGCGCTAAGGTACTTTTACCGGAACCACTTTCCCCGACAATCGCCAGCGTTTCACCCTGATGAATCTGTAAACTGATATTATTAACCGCCTGTAAACTGCGGGTCGTCTTCCCCCAGAAGTTTTTTTTCAGCGGAAAACTGACACTGATATTGTCCGCGCTTAAAATCAGTTTGGGATCGACTAACTGACTCCTCTCACCGGAAGGCTCGGCATCCAGCAGTACTTTTGTGTAGGGATGCTTAGGGGCTGAAAACAGCTCATTTTTACTGCTGTGTTCGATGCTTTTCCCCTCGTGCATCACTAATACATAATCAGCAATATGCTTAACCACCTGCAGATCATGGGTAATAATCAGCACCGCCATATTCAAACGCTGTTGTAACTCTTTCAGCAAATCCAAAATCTGCTTTTGAATAGTCACATCCAGCGCGGTGGTCGGCTCATCAGCAATCAATAATTCCGGCTCGTTAGCTAATGCCATCGCAATCATGACACGCTGACGTTGCCCGCCGGAGAGCTCATGAGGGTAAGCCGTTAAGCGGGCTTCAGGTGAATCAATGCCCACCAGCTCCAATAGCTCGATAATTCTGGCGCGGCATGCTTTACCGGTTAAACCTTTATGGATTAATAAGGTTTCAGCAATCTGTTTCTGCACCGTATGCAGGGGATTTAATGAGGTCATCGGTTCCTGGAAAATCATCCCGACCTTATTACCGCGGATTGCTTCCAGCACGGCGGCATCTTCCCCGACTAACTGTTTGCCGCACAAGTGTATCTGCCCGCGAGGATGATGAGCATGCGGGTAAGGCAATAACTGCAGAATAGACAGGGCAACCAGTGATTTACCGGCACCGCTCTCCCCTACGATGGCTAATGTTTGCCCCTTATTCAACGAAAAACTGATCCCGCTGACAATCTCTTTATCAGCAAAACTAATGGCCAGATCCTGTATTTTCAGCAATTCATTATGACTGTTTGTTATGCTCACAAAGCTCTCCTCGGATCAAAAGCATCACGGGTCGCTTCTCCGATAAACACCAATAAAACTAAAATAGTGGACAGTGAAATAAACGCGGTAATGGCAAGCCAGGGTGCATGTAAATTATCTTTCCCCTGGGCAATCATCTCACCTAATGATGCAGAGCCGAGAGGCAAACCAAAGCCGAGAAAATCTAACGAGGTTAAAGTTGTCAAAGCGCCGGTAAACAGATAGGGCATAAAGGTTAATGTGGCAATCATAGCATTCGGTAAAATATGCTTAAACATGATTTTTTTATCACCCACTCCCAACGCCCGTGCTGCTTTAACATAATCTAAATGACGGCCGCGCAAAAACTCGGCGCGTACTACCCCCACCAGACTCGGCCAGCTAAACAGAATCATCAAGCCTAATAACCAGGCAAAGGTAGGCTCCACAAAACTGGCCAGAATAATCAGCATAAACAGCATCGGCAGCCCTTCCCAGATTTCCAAAAGGCGCTGCCCGAACAGATCAATTCGTCCGCCGTAATAGCCCTGAATTGCACCGGCAATAATACCAATCACTGAGCTCACCAGAGTTAAGGTTAAAGCAAAAACAACGGATATTCGGAATCCATAAACCAGGCGCGCCAATACATCCCTGCCCTGGTCATCGGTTCCCAGATAGTTAATATCATTCGGCGCTGACGGGGCTGGCTCGGTTAATTCAAAATTAATACTGTCAAAATAAAAAGGGATCAGCGGCCAGATAATCCATCCCTGTTTCTCAATTTGTTTGACCATATAGGGATCACTGAAATCGGTAGTAATATCAAAATCACCGCCTAATTGGTTTTCCGGTACGTCTTCAATAATAGGAAAATACCATTCCTGCTGATATGAAACCATAATCGGCTTATCGTTTATCCATAACTCACCCAGCAGGCTGGCCAGAAATAAAAGTAAAAATAGCCACAATGACCAGTAACCGCGTTTATTTCTTTTAAAGCGTAACCAGCGGTCGGCATTAACCGGATTGTTGCGCATCTCCTGCAGGGTACCTATTAAAGACATGATTAGCGCCCCTCAAAAGTAATACGTGGATCGATCAGGGTATAAGTGATATCACTGATCAGTTTTAACACCAGGCCGACCAAAGTGAAAATATACAGCGAGGCAAAAATCACCGGGTAGTCGCGATTGATAACCGATTCAAAACCTAATAAACCTAAGCCATCCAACGAGAAGATAACTTCGATTAACATTGAGCCCGTGAAAAAAATACCAATCAATGCTGCGGGTAATCCCGCCAGTACTAATAACATCGCATTTCTGAATACATGACCATATAAAACCCGCTTGTTAGAGCAACCTTTTGCCCGTGCGGTAACAACATATTGTTTATGAATTTCATCAAGAAAAGAGTTTTTAGTGAGCATGGTAAGGGTGGCAAAACTGCCCAGCACGGAGGCGAAAATAGGTAAGGCTAAATGCCAGAAATAATCTTTAATCTGGTTGAGTAGGCTTAATTCAGAGAAATTATCCGAGGTTAACCCGCGCAACGGAAACCAGTTATAATAAGAGCCGCCGGCGAACAGTACAATCAGCATAATGGCCACAATAAACGCGGGGATAGCATATGCTACGGTGACAATGGTACTGCTCCAGATATCAAAATAACTGCCGTGGGAGGTCGCTTTTTTAATCCCTAGCGGAATGGAAATAAGGTAAGCGAGCAGGGTTGTCCACAGCCCTAATGAAATTGAAACCGGCATTTTAGCAATAATCAAATCGGTGACTTTTTCATTACGGTAAAAGCTTTCACCAAAATCAAATTTAATATAACGCCAGAGCATTGAAAAATACCGTTCCAGCAGCGGTTTATCAAAGCCATAAAGCTTTTCCAGCGCCGCAATATACTCGGGATCTACCCCTTGGGAACCACGGTATTTACTTTCCCCGCCCTGTTTTATTTCACTGTTGGGCCCGGATGCGATGCGTGTGGTATTACCGCCATCTAACCCCTGATATTGGGCAATAGCCTGCTCAACGGGCCCGCCGGGGGCAATCTGCACAATAAAAAAATTAATCGTCATAATACCGATTAGGGTCGGAATAATAAGCAATAAACGCCTGAGGATATATTGATGCATTATTGTCTATCTTCCTTATTGTTTTCAGCTTCTGTTAACCACCAGGTGGACAACCCCAAATCATAGGTTGGCGCAATCTCCGGGTGAGAAAATTTATTCCAGTAAGCAATCCGATAGGCCGGCAGATACCATTGTGGAATAACAATATGCTGAGTTAGTAAAACCCTGTCTAACGCTCTGGTGGTTTGCACAAGCTCTTCCCGTGTTTCCGCCATAATTAACTTGTTGATCAGCAGATCAATCACCGGATGACAAATACCGGCCCAATTAGATGTGCCGGGCTCCATAACCCCATCACATCCCCAGTGACCAGCTTGCTCATTACCCGGTGAGATGGATTGCCCTTTACGCAATGATACCAGGTCAAAATCAAAATTATTAAGGCGGTTAATAAACTGGGAAACATCCACCAGCCGGATTGAGGTTTTTATACCGATCCGCTCCAGGTTGCGGCGAAATGGATGCACAACACGTTCAAAATCTTTGCTGTAGAGCAAAAACTCAAAACTCAATTGCTGACCATCCTTATCCTGCATTTTACTCTCTTTTAACTGATACCCGGCAAGCTCGAGTAAGCTTACCGCTTTTCTCATCTGCTCGCGAATATTGCCATCGGCATTACTTTTCGGAAAGGTTATAGGGTCAAAAACCGAGTCCGGCAGCTGCCCGGCGTAGGGCTGTAAAATGAGACGTTCCAGATCAGAAATTTCGCTTTGAGTGGCTAATTCAGAGCCGGAATAAAAGCTGTTAATACGTGAATAGGCACCATAAAAAAGGGTTTTATTGGCCCATTCAAAGTCAAATAATAAACTGATCGCTTCACGTACATGAGGATCTTTAAATTTCTCTTTGCGCAAATTAAACCAGAATCCCTGCATTCCCTGCGGATTTTTATCTGCGATTTTACTGGTGAGAATTTTACCTGAGGTAAAGTTATCGCCGACATAACCCGTTGCCCAGCGCTTCGAGGAGCTTTCCAAACGGTAATCAAAGGCCCCCGATTTAAACGCTTCAAAAGCAACACCATCATCGCGATAATAATCAAAAATCATGCTGTCAAAGTTGTCCTGACCTTTTCTGACCGCTAAATCTTTTGCCCAGTAATCTTTGACTCTTGCGTAAGTGATTCTTTTTCCGGCATCAAAACTCTCAACCTGATAAGGACCGGAGCCGAGAGGAATAGTTAAACTCGTTGTTGAAAAATCTTTATCAGACCAAAAATGTGCGGGAAGCACCGGAATTTGACCGATGATTAAAGGTAACTCGCGGTTACCGACCTCGTTAAAGTAAAAAGTAACCTGCTGATCATTATCAACCACTACCTCCTTCACCCCGGAATAGTACGAGCGATAATGTGGAGCCCCCTTTTCAATCAGTAACTCAAAACTAAACTTAACATCATCCGCCTGAATACTTTTACCATCATGGAAGCGGGCATTTTTATTGATCATAAAACTGACCGATGCAAAATCACTCGCCACTTTAACTTTCTCGGCAACCAACCCATAACCGGTGAAGGGTTCATCAAGGGATTGGGCAAGCAAGGTATCATAAATCAGACTGATTCCGCCGGCGGCGTTGCCTTTGACAATAAACGGATTTAAGGAGTCAAAGCTGCCAATCGCAGCCTGTTTAAACACACCGCCTTTAGGCGCATTTGCATTTACATATTGAAAATGAGAAAAATTTGGCGCATATTTAAAATCGCCATACATACTTAAGCCATGTTGCCAGGTATTGGCAAATAAATAACTGCAGCTGCTTAAATAGCAAAAAAACAAAAGACGTATAGACTTAAATATAGGGAAAGGCAACATATTATTGTTCAACTTTTGTTAAGTAAGAGGAGCCATAAAAATAAGATAACAAAAGAAAAAATGAAACGAAATCTTTTAATTGAAAAATAAAAGGAGAAGTGAAAGCACCGATGTTATCCATTTACAATGCCCTAACTTTTTTAGCACGACAAGTAATATTTGTATTTTTTTTAAGGAAAATAAACATAGTTCAAAGATCGATTTTCCTTAATATCAGAACCTGTTTAAATGTGATCTGAATCACTTTTAAGCCGTGCAAAAAAGCATAATCTATTTCCAAACACAATACGTGTCTAATAAAAAGGTGTCTTATATGAGAATTGAAATCACAAGTAAACAAATTGCTATCACTGACACAATGCGCACCAAAATAGAGGAACGATTCGAAAAACTAGAAAAAATGCAAATCCCGCTGATTACCCCACATTGCATAATCACAAAAGAGCCTAAAGGCGTAAAAATAGAAGCAACTATCGGGGTTCCTAACGGCAAAATTTTTGCCCATGCAGAGCATGATGATTTGTACACAGCAATCGGTCAACTATTTCAAAAGATAGAACGTCAGTTAAATAAATATATCCATAAGTCTGAAGCGACCCGCGCAAAAAATAATGGTAAGGATATGTGTCGTACAGGAGAAATATCAGGAGAGCCGATTGAAGAGCCAGAAATTGAAATTGAATCAGATGCTGAAATAAAATTAAATAAAGAGTTCGCAGCGTAAAACTGAGGAGATACAGGTAACATAAAAAAAGGAGGCTAAACGCCTCCTTTTTTACTACCCGAAAAATTATTTATCTTCGTAATGACGATTATCATGCGCTTGTTGTAACAGAGCACGACTTTCATTAAGGAATAAAGAAGAGTAATCCCCCATCCATTCGGTTACCGATTCAAAACGTTTAATAAACTCCGCCCGGTCAACATTTTCCAGCAGCTCTATCGCTTCAGTAAAATGCTTATGATAGCGTTTGATCATGGTCAGATTATTCTTTTGCGAAAGAATAATATCGGCATACAAAGCCGGATCCTGGGCAAACAGACGACCTACCATTGCCAGTTCCAGACGATATATTGGCGAACTTAAATCCAGCAGCTGTTTTAAATCCGCATTAACTTCTTTTAAATGGCTGCCGTATACGAAACTGGTGAAGTGTCGTAATGCCTGAATTAGCGTCATCGACTGATCGTGCACCTTAGCGTCCACATTATAAAGGTGCGCCCCCCAGATCTTCATCTGCTCAATTAACCATTGATACTTATCTTCACCCCGGCCATCACAATAAACAATAACCTGCTTGGCAAAACTGCTGATATCAGGGCCAAACATCGGATGTAAACCAACCACCGGACCTTTATGTACCTTAAGCATCGCTTCTAATGGTGCATCTTTGATACTGGTTATATCAGCCAGAATACAATCATCAGGCAGATAGGTGAGTTGCTCTATCACTGAAACCGTCACGTCGATTGGCGACCCGACAATAACCAGACCAGCATGACTGCATATCTCTTTTGCCTGATCCCAGTTAGCGCGGCCCAAAATATCAACTTCATAGCCGGATAACTTGAACATTTCTACAAAACGCTGACCTAATAAACCGTTGCCGCCGATGATGACGATTCTTTTCATCTTTGGATTGACCGTTTTAAAGCCGGTATCATTTTCACTTGCGTAGGATTCACGCATGGTGCGGCGCAGAATATCTTCGATCAGGTTGGCCGGCACACCTTTAGACTGTGCTTCGGCGCGACGTTTGGCAAGCATTGCAGCTTCACGTTCAGGAACGTAAATAGGCAAGCCATGTTTTGCTTTAACCTCACCAACTTCACCAACCAAACGTAAACGCTCAGCAAGCAGATCAATTATCTTCTGATCAACTGCATCAATTTGATCTCGTAATTTACTTAAAGGCATAGCACCCTTCTTATCTTGTGGTTAACGAATCTTTTAATAAATCAACAGCTTCAGCAAGAAGTTGACTCGTTGTTTCCCAGTCAATACAGGCATCAGTCACGGATACACCATATTTCAGGTTCTCTTTAGGTAATGCAACGGCTTGATTACCTTCGTTAATATTACTTTCCAGCATAATACCGATAATAGACTTGTTGCCTTCGATAACCTGATGGAACACATCTTTTGCCACTAAAGGCTGCAGGGCATGATTTTTATTGGAGTTTTCATGGCTACAGTCGACAATTAAAATCTCTTCCATTTTGGCCTTCTGCAGCGCCCCTTCTGCTAATGATACATTTAAAGAATCATAGTTTGGCTTACCGCCGCCGCCGCGTAAAATTACATGGCCATCCTGATTACCCGATGTCTGCAGTAAAGCACTTTGACCTGACTGGTTGATACCCATAAAACGGTGCGGAGAAGAAGCTGACTGCATCGCATTTACCGCGGTGGATAAACTGCCGTCTGTACCATTTTTAAAACCAACCGGCATTGATAAACCACTTGCCATCTCCCGGTGAGTTTGTGACTCGGTGGTACGCGCGCCGATAGCGGCCCAGCTGAACAAATCACCTAAATATTGCGGGCTGATCGGATCCAGCGCTTCGGTTGCGATCGGTAAACCTAACTCAGAGATCCATAACAGCAGTTCACGCGCCTGCTTTAAGCCCGTTTCAATATCAAATGAATCATCCATATGCGGGTCATTAATTAAACCTTTCCAGCCAACCGTAGTACGCGGTTTTTCGAAATAGACGCGCATCACGATATAGAGCGTATCTTTATATAATTCATGCAGGGCTTTTAAGCGGGTAGCGTACTCTTTCGCTGCTTCGATATCATGAATAGAACAAGGTCCGCAAATTACTAAAAAACGCGGATCTTTTTTATGCACGATATTAGACACTATTTGACGTGATTCAGTTATAAACTGCTCAACACTGTCTGAAGCGGGTAATAAATTTTTTAATTCTGTCGGAGTGATTAACACAGTTTCTGATTGTATATGAATATTTTCATTTTGAGTTGCAGTCATTCTCTTCTCGCTGATATTTGATAATTGAAAGTATCATATCATAGCAACAAAATAGATCATGCGATTAACAGCTGAAATAATTACCTCATTGCAACTCCATAGGCTAATTCAGAGCCAGGCTCAGGCAGCAGAACAAGGCGTAAGATCACATTCACTATTTATGAAGAAATTATCGGATTCATTCCCTATTTTTTATTCACCATCAGCCACTCTTTCACCTCTTCAAATATCCCCCTAAATTTCACTCTGTCTGCCGTCTGATAAACACATAGAAGCATAATAATACCAATTCCGTTAATTAGATGATCTATTTAGGCGTAGGAAAAATGGATGAAAGCAAGGCATTGATTGCAGTAACCAGTTGTTCTAATTAGTTCTCATCCAGAAACGTTAACATACTGAAATATATAAAAAAACAGGCAAAAAAGAAGGAAAACTCCGGTAGATTTACTATAATTAATAGTGCTAACCAATTGATTACATTAAAAAAACCGGAGTTTGGAATGCGCGAA